>JAVBMP010000164.1:0-14164 GCA_031552315.1 Desulfovibrionaceae bacterium
AGTAATTGAAGCTTGCCTGGCATAACCAGGCAAGCCCCGTGGAAAAATGGCAGGGGTGGAAGGACTCGAACCCACGAGTGTCTGAACCAAAATCAGATGCCTTACCAACTTGGCGACACCCCTGCAGGGAAGCTTTGCAAAAACACCTTATAATCTTCCGCCCTGAATGCGTCAAAGGCCTTTTGGGCAAGTTCCTTTGAGGTGAAAACCCCAAAAATAGAACTTCCGCTGCCGCTCATAAGGGCCTGCCCGGCCCCGAAGCGCAACATGCGTTCCTTAATGGCCAGGAGTTCCGGATAAGCGGCAAAAACCACGCTTTCAAAACTGTTATAAAGCTGCAAAGCACTGGAGACAGGCTTATTATCTTGGGAAGGAAAACTTGTCAAGCCGGAAATGCAATTCCAAAAATCTTCCGCTGGCCTGAAGGCCGCACAGGGCGCGTCACAGGCCGATAAAAATGTTTTGTCCCACTGCGCGTAAGCCCAGGCTGTGTTTACATGCGCGGGCGGGCAAAGCAGTAAAACCCACTGCCCGGCAAAAGGTTTCAACATGCCTTTTTCCAGCGGGTACAGCTTTTCACCCACGCCAAGCGCCCGGGCCGGGACGTTGCGTAAAAAAAACGGCACATCCGCGCCCACTTGGGCGGCCAGCCCAACCAGTTCACTTTCCGTCAGGGGGTAGGCGGCTTCCCTTGACGGGTATAGGCCGGGCGCCCCGCCGCCCGCAAGCCCTTCTGCCGCGCGGTCTTCTGCCATGCGCTTTCCGGCCAGGGCCTGCAAAAAGTTCAACAACACAGCCGCGTTGGCGCTGCCGCCGCCCAGCCCAGCGCCTTGCGGCACGCCTTTTGTCAGGCGCATATGCAAGCCGGGCAGGCGCATGTGCAAGCCAGGCAGGCGCATGTGCAAGCCGGGCAGGCGCGTCTGCGGGCCAGGGGTGAACCCCTTGCGGGCCAGGGCCTGTTCATAAAGGCGGCAGGCCTTTGTAAGGGTGTTGTTTTCCGGGTCTATGCCGGGGGTGGAACATTCCAGCGTGAAGCGGCCCGGCGCGTTTTCCAGCACATCCACTTCAATGCGGTCATGCGGTTCCGCAAGGGGTATGAACAATGAATCCAGGCTGTGGTAGCCATTTTCCAGCCTGCCGGTTATCAGCAGGTAAAGGTTTATTTTGCAGCCGGAAACAAGTTCTGTCATATTTTACCCCAAAAAAGCCATTGCGCGGGGTGAAGCGCGGCGCGGTAAAAGAGCAAAAGAGCCATTGCGCAACCGGTTCAGGAAATAATTTCAAGCGTCAGGTGCTCGTTGGTGTACACGCACAATTCCGCCGCTATTTTCATAGATTCCCGCGCTATTTCTTCCGCCCCAAGGTTGCTGTGCCGCAGCAGGGCGCGGGCCGCCGACAGGGCGAAGGAGCCGCCGCTGCCAATGGCCGCCACGCCGTCGTCCGGCTCTATTACGTCCCCGGTGCCGGAAAGCACAAGGGTGTTGGTTTTGTCGGCCACCAGAAGCATGGCCTCCAGCCGGCGCAGGTATTTGTCTGTGCGCCAGTCTTTGGCCATTTCAACCGCCGCCCGCAGCAAGTTGCCGCCGTGTTCCTCCAGCTTGGCTTCAAAGCGTTCAAACAGCGTGAAGGCATCGGCCGTGGAACCGGCAAACCCGGCAATTACCCTGTCTTTATAAAGGCGGCGCACCTTGCGCGCCCCGTGCTTCATAACCACTGCCTGCCCCATGGTAACCTGGCCGTCGCCTACAAGGGCCACGCAATTGTCCCGGCGCACCGCCAGGATTGTAGTGCCGCGCAATTCCATATTTTTCCCTGTTCAGTCTTTGGTTTTATCTGCCAAACTCGTTTTCCGCCCCGCCAACTGTGGCGGTAAGCGGGGCCTTGGTTTCCACCTTGGCCTGTTCCTGCCCGAAGTTTACCAGAAACATGCCGGCAAAGGCCTGTCCTTTGTACAATTCCACCCGGTAGATATTGCCGCCCTTGTCAATGGAATACTGCGGCTTGAAATCTGACCGGGTTATAAGCACGGCGCATTCGCTGCCGTCTTTACGGTTACGCTGCGCGCCTATTACGTTGACGCGGTAGCCTTCTTGCGTATGCACCTGAAAATCTTTGGACACGTATACGGTTTCCCCAATGCCCACCTTGCGCGGCGCGCCGTCTATGTGCACGGGCACCGCTTCCAGCGAAAAGTCAAAATCCATAAAAACCGGCTTGATGCGCGTAAGGGTGCGGTTGCCGTAGGCTACTCGCCACAGTTCCGGCGCGCGGATTACCGCCAGAAGCGGGTTGCTGGTTTTGGCCTTCAAATCCGCGTTCTTGCGGGCGGGCAATTCACCATACAGGCTGGCGCGGGCATCTTCCAGCGGAAGCACCAGGCGGTTATCATACAAGTTCACCTGCACGGCATGGTTCAGGGCTGCCACTACTCCGTTGGGGCTAAGGGGGAAATCGCGTTCAAACTTTATACCCAGTTCCTGCATGAAGGCTTCCAGCAGGTTTATATGGTAGTAAACCCGTTCCGCCGCGGGCAATTCCTTGCTGGCTTCCACCCCGAAGGCGGATTTGTTGTTGCAAATGGCGAAGTAGCTCAGGCTTTTTTCCATTTCATGGTCTTTGCCGCGCGTTTCTGTATTCTTTATGTGATAGGCGTGTTCCGGGTTCAACAAACGCCGGTTTACCCGGCCCGCCACTTTCACCGCCAGGTCATTCAAAGCGCCAAGCTTTACCCCGGGCAAGATGTCCTGGTCTATAATGACGCACTGGCCCCAGCGCTGCGGGTTGTACAGGGCATTTTGGTGGCTTGGGCGGTAAAAACCGCTGCCGTCGTGCATGTTTATGACAAGATCCACCCGATCATCCAGAATTAGCTGCTGAATGCTGCGCACGGTGTCATATTCCGGGTCATTCGCTGGCAAAGAGGCGAATTTGCGGTTCATGTCGCCGTGCAGGCCGCGATGCCGGTAGACAATGCTGGGGAAGTTCAGGTTGGGCACCACCCACACGCTGCCGCGTTCAATTTTGTAATGGGTAACCAAAAGGGACGCGGCGGAAAAGCCCCCCGGTTCATCCCCCTGAATGCCGCCAATCACCAGAATTGTTGGCCCTTCACCATTGCCAAGCTTGTGCAGGGTGAAGGCGGGTATGTCCTCCAGCGTTTTCCTGCCTTCAGCCTGCCGAACGCCTTGCCGGGCGGCTTGACGAATGTCCTGCCGGGCGGCGGGTTTTTGCGCGGCGGCTGAAAATTTTACCCCGCCCTCCACAAAGGGAAAGGTCAGAGTAAACGCCGGGGGAAAGGTCAGGGCGGGCATAACAATAAATGCGGCGCAGACAAATAAGGAAAGAAATATTTTTTTCATAAAAAGCACCCGCGAATATTGAAAAAAACAATTATGCGAAGAAAGCGGATCAATTTCAAGCTGTATTCAATACAAGTCAACGTTCAAAACGCGGCAAGCCCGGCGCAAGTCTTCCGGGTTGCCGCCGCGTTAAAGAATGCCCCCGGCCTGCCGGGCAAGTTCTTCTTCCACCCATTGCGGCACGGTTTGCGTGGCCGGGCCGAAACGCCTTTCAGCAAACAGGCGGCTGTTGGACGAAGGCGCGACATTAAGTTCTACCGTACGCGCGCCGCCCGCCCTGGCCTGGGCCACAAACCCGGCCGCCGGGTAAACCTGGCCGGAAGTGCCTATGGCGGCAAACAGGCGGCAGGCGTCAAGGGCCTTGTCTATTTCATCCATATACAGGGGCATTTCACCAAACCAGACAATATCCGGCCGCAAAAAACCGTCTTTTTTACAGTTCGGGCAAATATCCATGCGGCCCATGTCGCCTGCCCAGCCTGAAGATTTGTGGCAATGGACGCAAGCGACCCGTAACAGTTCACCATGCATGTGCAGAATGTTTTTTGAACCGGCCCGCTCATGCAAATTATCAATATTTTGCGTAACCAGCAGCACTTTGTCCGCGCTTTCCGCTTCCAGCCGGGCCAGGGCCAGGTGGGCGGCATTGGGCGCAATTTCCGGGTTTAACAGGTTGCGCCGCCGGTCATTATAAAATTTAAGCACTTTTTCCGGGTTGCGCAAAAAGCCTTCAGGCGTGGCAACCTCTTCAACCGGTTCATTTTCCCACAGCCCGTCCGCGTCGCGAAAGGTGGGGATGCCGCTTTCCTGGCTTATGCCCGCCCCGGTAAGGATAACAATCATGGCCCTGCCGCCTTGTCACAGGTTAGACCAACTTCACCTTATACTCTAGTTGCAATACCGCGCACTGTCAAGAAGGGCACGCAGTTATTGTATTTCGCGTTATTATATAGAAATAGTTATTTTTTTATATTTAAAAATACTTGCCGCGTTTACGCCCGCAAAGCCGCCCCGCTGCGGCCAGAAGGCAAAAAGGCTATAATGTTGCCTAGACTTTTTATAGACTTTTTTTTGAATAAAAGATATATGAAGCAAGGTATTGTGAATATTATGGCCTTACAGCTCTTACGGCGTTGCATGACAGTTCCTTGTGCAGCGCCCTTACTGCTTAACCTTGGAATAGCGAAGCGGATTTGATGAATACCCAAGCCAACACGAACAGCGGCAGCAAACTTACCCGGGAATTTTTCGGGCTGTTCTTTATTTTTTGCAGCATACTTCTGCTTTTCAGCCTGATAACCTACGACCCGCGTGACCCAAGCCTGAACCATGTGGTGCGCGGCGCGGTGGAAGTGCGCAACCTGGCGGGAATTTTCGGGGCCTATCTAAGCGCCCTGTTTGTTGATTTGCTGGGTTTTTCAGCCTTTGTGCCGGTGGCCTTTCTGGCCTGCCTGGGCCTGCGCCGCATACTTGACCGGCCAGAATGGCAGTGGTGGCGCTGGCTAAGCTTTGTGCTGGCCGGCTGCGCCCTTTCCGTGGCCGGGGTGGCCTGGGGCCTGGGGCTGGACAATGTGCGCGGGGGCGGCCTGCTGGGCAATGCCCTGTATTCCTTTTTTCTGCGCTATTTTAACCCCTGGGGCACCGGTTTTGTGTGGTTTTGCGCCTTTGTGCTGGGGCTGCAACTGCTTTTTGATATTTCATGGATACGCCTTGTCACAACCATATGGCAAAAAGGCTTGAAAGGCCTGAAGGAAATCTTCAAACCGGGCCCACCCGACAAATCCAAAGATAAAGCCGCGGAAAAGCCCACCTACAACGCCCCTGCCCCAGCCGCTTATGACGCGCGCGGCAGCAGTAGCCAGTTCAACACGCCAGGCCGCGACAAAGCCACGGAACAGC
This sequence comes from Desulfovibrionaceae bacterium, assembly GCA_031552315.1. Taxonomy (GTDB): domain Bacteria; phylum Desulfobacterota; class Desulfovibrionia; order Desulfovibrionales; family Desulfovibrionaceae; genus JAVBMP01. The sequence continues at coordinate 5,259 of JAVBMP010000164.1, forward strand.
CCGGCGGCAAGGAACGTGAAACCGCAAAAAAAACCTTGCCGGATGCGCCCATGCCCCAAAATGGCCCGGCAAACAACGTGGCGGAAAATCGCCTACCCCTGTGGGAAAAGCTTAGCCTGGCCCCGGAAAACCCGGATGATGAAGATACCCCGCCCTGGGTGCGCGACCTGGAAAATGGCGTAATAGGCCTGCCGCCCGCTGAACAGCTTCAAAACGGGGCCCAAAACGCGCCCCAAAATGAAGAAGAAAAAAACAATAAAAAACTGCGCCTGCCGGTACTGAAACCCTTCAAAAAATCTGAAGGGAATCCCCTGGAAATAAAAGATTTTTCCCCATCCGCCACGGGCGCGCCCAATAAGACAATGCCCGGCAAGACAATACCCGGCATCACAATGCCCAGCAGCACAACGCCCGGCAAGCAGGAACTTGCGCTTGCGGAAAATACCGGCCCCCAAAATACCGGCCCCAAAAACATCAACCCGGCTGCCGCAACGCCGCTTTCCCCGCCGCAGCCCGACCCCGCCACGGCCCTTGACCCCGCAGTGGTTATAGACGACGCCCCGGCGCCCATTCCCCCGGCGGAAGGCCTGCCCGGCAAACGGCCTGCCCTGCCCTTTGCCCGTTCCTGCAAGCTGCCCGGCCTGGATTTGCTGAAGGAACCGGACAACTTCTTCCTGCGCACCTCGCGGGAAGAGCTGGAGGTTAAAGGGCACGCCCTTATGACCTGCCTGAAAGATTTCAACATTCAGGCGGAACTGGTGCGCATTACCCCCGGCCCGGTGGTTACCATGTTTGAACTGCGCCCGGCCCCCGGGGTTAAGGTTTCCCGCATTGCCGCGCTTAGCGACGACATTGCCATGAACCTTAAATCCATTGCCGTGCGCGTGCAGGCCCCCATTCCCGGCACAGATACCGTGGGCATTGAAATACCCAATGACCGGCGGGAAAATGTGTCATTCAAGGAACTTCTGGCCTCGGCCGCGTTTCAAAAAAGCCCTTCCCTGCTTACCCTTGGCCTGGGCAAAGATATTTCCGGCGGCCCTGCCATGGCGGACCTTGCCACCATGCCCCACCTGCTGGTGGCCGGGGCCACGGGCAGCGGCAAAAGCATTTTCCTCAATTCCGTAATGCTTTCCTTGCTGTTCAAGGCCCGGCCGGAAGAGGTCAAACTGCTGCTTATTGACCCGAAACGCGTGGAAATGGCCGCCTATGTCGACCTGCCCCACCTTATCCACCCTGTCGTAACAGACATGACCATGGCGAAAAACGCGCTGGATTGGGCCGCGGCGGAAATGGACAAACGCTATGAAAGCATTGCCCGCCTTGGCGTGCGCAACATAACTTCCTACAATGAAAAACTTGCGGAACTGCGCTCCCGCGAGGGCATAATGCCGGATTCCGCCATCGGGCTGGAAGCTATGCCCTACCTGGTCATAATCATTGACGAACTTGCAGACCTCATGCTTGTCGCCGGCAAGGAAGTGGAACATAAAATCATGCGCCTGGCCCAGCTGGCCCGCGCCGCCGGCATTCACCTTATCCTGGCTACCCAGCGCCCCAGCGTGGACGTGGTAACCGGCCTCATAAAAGCCAACTTCCCCTGCCGCATCTCCTTTCAGGTTACATCCAAGCACGATTCACGCACCATTCTGGATGCCGTGGGCGCGGAATACCTGCTGGGCAAGGGCGACATGCTCTTCAAAAGCGCGGGCGGGCGCTTCCAGCGTATGCACGGGGCCTTTGTGCCAGATGCCGACGTGGCCGCCGTTACCGCCTTCTGGCGCAAACAGCAGGCCCCAAATTATCAGGTTGACTTTTCCGAATGGGTGCAGGACAATCCTTCCGATGGCGGCATGGGCGGGCCAAACGGAACGGGCGGAACGGGCGGGGCCCCTTCCGGCGGCGATGCCATGTACGATGAGGCGCTGGAATTTGTGCTGCAACAGGGGCAGGCCTCCATTTCCCTGCTGCAACGGCGCTTTCGCATCGGTTTTAACCGCGCCGCCCGGCTGATAGACCAAATGGAACAGGAAGGACTGCTCGGCCCCTCGGACGGGGCAGGCAAACCCCGCAAGGTTATACGGTAGATTTTGCTGGGGGAGGGAACCCCAAGGGCTTGAAGCCCTTGAGGTTCCCTCCCCCAGACCCCCTCCCTCCTGAACCCCGTTAGTTGGGGTTATGATGATGGAGGTACAAATTATTTCAAGGTTGATATGAGCAAAACTTCTCGCAATGTATCTGCTATTATTTTTTCTCTGGCCCTTTTCGCCTTTAGCGGCGCTGCTTTGGCCGCCCCTGTGGCGGAAGAACTGCAAAAGCGTTATGATTCCATAACTTCCATCCAGTCCGACTTTGAACAGACCCTTACCCACAAGGAAAGCGGAGTGGTTGAAAAACGCAAGGGCACGCTTTATTTCAAAAAGCCCCTGCTGGTACACTGGCAAACCACGGAACCGGCCCCGGAACTGCTTGTCATAACCAGCCAGGAAATTTGGAACTATTTTGAAGATGAAGCCCTGGCCTACAAATACCCCCTAAGCCTGATGGAAGATTCCAGCAACATCATAAGGGTGATTACCGGGCAGGGCAAATTGACCCAAGACTTTGATATTGAAGAAAAAGGCCAAAAAAATGGCCTGACGGAACTGCTGCTTTACCCGCACAAACCCGGCAACACCCTGGTAGAGGCCGAACTGTTTGTAGATGCGGAAAGCAAATTGATAAAGCGCATCACCGTTTATGATTTTTACGGCAATATCAATGATATAACCTTTAATAACCATAAGCTGGATCCGGATATTCCGCAAAAATTCTTCGAATTTACCCCGCCCAAAGGCGTAAAGGTGGAAGACCGCGGCAAGGAAGGGGCCGGCGCAAAGCCCGGCCTGCTATAGGCCACAACAGGCAAAAAACGGGGCCTGCCCCACAAAAATACACTGCTGGCAGTACCCTGATAAAATTTACCGGGTGCTGTCAGCAGTCCACTTTTCAAGGCAAATATATGAAACTGGAAATAGCCGCGCACAGAGACAACCATTTGGTGGAAGAGCTTCTGAATATTTGGGAAGCTTCCGTCCGGGCAACGCATGATTTTTTGCATGACGCCGACATCCGCGCTATAAAGGAACAAGCCCGGCAAGGCATTGCGGAAATAGAACTGCTTTTTTATGCCAGTGGCGAAAATGGCAATATTTGCGGCTTTATGGGCGTGGACAAAGATAAAATTGAAATGCTTTTCGTACATCCCGCCCGCATGGGAACAGGCATCGGCAAGATGTTCATCAATTACGCTGTGGACAACTTGCAGGCGGTTTTTGTTGATGTGAACGAACAAAACCCGCAAGCCCTGGGCTTTTACAAGCATCTGGGCTTCAAGGTAATCAGCCGCTCGCCGCTGGACAGCGCCGGCAACCCCTTCCCCATTCTGCATATGGGCAGGTAGGCAGACGGAAGCAAGGCCCCGCTTCCGTAGGGCGAAAACAAGGCTTTTGCCTTAAATCTCCAGGTGCGTACCTATTTCTACCACTCGCGATGTGGGTATCTGAAAAAATATTGAGGCATTACGCGCGTTGCGGCTTAAAAAGACAAAAAGTTCGCGCCGCCAGCGCGCCATGACGGCATTTTCCGCAACCGGCACTATGGTTTCCCGCCCCAAGTAAAAGGTGCAGTCGTAAAGCGGCAGGGGCAGTTCCGTATTTCTGGAAAGTTCAGATATTTCAGGTATATTCGGGTATTCCAGGTATCCGTAATACGCCCCCACGCGGTAAACGCCAAGATCTTTGTGGCGGCTGTCTATGCCAAGGCGCTTGTCGGCGGGCACGTAAGGGGTGTTGGAAATTCTTATGCTCAAAAGCACAATGGTTTCCGGCAGGGTATGAATAAGCGCCAATGAACGGGTAAGCGGCATTGGCGCAATGTTCAGGTTCATGCTCATATAAACGCCGGTGCCGGGGCTGCGGCTTATCTTGCCGTGCTGCAAGGTCTTTATGAAGGCGGAAAACGGCATGTTCATACGCGCGAACCTGTCGCCCAGGTAACTTCTTCCCTTCTTCCAGGTGGTCATTGTTGCTATGAAGGCCGCGCCAACCGCCAGCGGCAGCCAGCCGCCATCAGGAATTTTTATCAGGTTGGCTACAAGGAACGGCAAATCAAAAAGCAAAAACAGGCCAAGCAGGGGTATGGACTTGTATTTCGGCCAGTTCCATACAAAACAAAGAATGGCGAAATACAAAATACTGGTTATGCCCATGGCCCCGGTAACCGCCAGCCCATACGCCGCGGCCAGCCCCGTGGAATTTTGGAAGATCAGCACCAGCAGCACACAGGCCACCATAAGCAGGTTGTTTATAACCGGCAAATACACCTGCCCCCGGGTGGAAGGCGATGTATGCACAACCTTCATGCGCGGCAAAAACCCAAACTGCATGGCCTGCTGCGTAAGGGAATACACCCCGGTTATCATGGCTTGTGAGGCAATAACCGTTGCCATGGTAGCCAAAATGATCATGGGCACAAGCAAAAAAGACGGCACAGCCATATAAAACGGGCTTTGCGCCGCCGCCGGGTTATAAAGCAAAAGCGCCCCCTGCCCCATGTAGTTAAGCGCCAAAGATGGGCAGGCTATCCAAAGCCAGCCGTTGCGTATGGGCAAACGGCCAAAATGCCCCATATCCGCATACAGGGCCTCGCCGCCGGTAATGCACAGCACCACTGCGCCCAGCACCACAAAACCATGCAGGCCGTTGGCCTGAAAATAGGCCAGGGCGTAATAGGGGCTAAGGGCCGTAAGCACGCCGGGGTGCTTCACAATATTCAAACAGCCTATCACGGCCAGGGTAATAAACCACACAAGCATAATGGGGCCAAAACACCCGCCAATACGCGCTGTACCGTATTTTTGCACTGAAAAAAGCCCAACCAGTATCAGGCAGGTTGCCGGCACTACAAAACGGGAAGCCGCCGGAATAACGGCTTCTATACCTTCCACCGCCGAAAGCACGGAAATTGCCGGGGTAATCATGCCATCGCTGTAAAGAAGGGCCGCGCTTACCAAAGAAAGAAAGGGCAAAGCCATAAAAAGCCATTTGCCCTGATGCTCTTTAATTGCGCCGCTTAAAATGCCCAACAGGGCAAACGTGCCCCCTTCTCCTCCGTTATCCGCCCTGGTCAGCACAATCACGTACTTTACGGTTATAACCACTACCAGGCACCAAAAAATAAGCGAAAGAACCCCCATAACATTCACCGGGTTGACGGCAATGGCATGCGGCCCATAAAAACATTCTTTAAAGGCATAAAGCGGGCTGGTGCCTATGTCGCCATACACCACCCCAAGGGCTGTCAAAGTAAGAAGAAGTTTTTTGCCCTGCTTGGCATCCACGCTTGGCGCACCCGGCATATCTGGCCTCACTTCAAGACAACATTTTTAAAGTGAGCCACAGGATAACACAGTCCAAAAAGAAATAAAGCAAAATTATGCGCCGCAATGGCAGCCGCGCAGCTGGTGGAAATTTATCCGCATGAAGTTATCCGTAAAAATTTATCAGCGACAATTTATCTGCGAAAATTCATCTGTAAAAATTTATCCGCGAAAATTTAGCAGCGAAAATTTATCAGGGGCCCCGCATATTTTTTTATCGCTTACCGCCGAACTTTCCATCCCAAAAAAGCTGTTATATTTTGCAATAAAATAAGCTTGTTATATTAATCACCCTGTAATACTCCGATATTCCGGCCAAAAAATTTCCATTTTTTTGCCATAAATATTTCGCATCGCGTTGCATTATATATTTTTTTGCGCCATACTGAGCTAAATATACTTTTTTTATAACCCAAAAGGAGGCGAAAGTATGTTTAGGAAAACCGTGAAAATCTCTCTTTGTTTGGGGCTGGCTATCATATGTTCCACACTGGTGCTGTCAGCTTCGGCTTATGCCGCGGCCCTGACAATTACCGGGGGACGTGGCGGCGATGTGGTTGACCCGGCTGGCAATGGGTATGGCGGACAAGGGGGCTATGTTTTGGATGACGCCTTCTGGGCCTCCGGCGGGGGCGGTGGCGGGTCCGGAAGCGTTCAGGACTCTCTGAATGGCCAGACGGGCGGCAATGGCACCGCTGTTTCCGGCGGGTCAGGCGGAGCGGGCGGCGCCGGAATCGGCATAGGCGAAGGCGGCGAAGGCGGTGACGGGCACAACTCTTCCGGCCAAACTGTCGCTGGAGACCTGCATTCGGGAGAAAGCGGCGGTAACGGCGGCGGTTATGTCAACCACAGCTATCCTGGCGGAAGCTTCACTGCCGAAGGCGGCAAAGGGGGCGCGCCAATGCTTGGCGGCGGCAACGGGGGCGCGGCTGGCGTGAATCTGGCGCCCTTTGCTGACTATACGGCAGTAACGTTGACCAGCGGCCTGAATGGGACTGCTGTCGGCTATCTGGGGCCAAAACAGCCGGGCCAGGGCGGCGCGGCAAGCCTGACGGGCGATGTCATGCGGGCCGGAAATATCACTCTTGCCCAGCAGGACGGCGCGTTGCACTTCAACCTTGGCACGCTGGAAATTTTAAACACCGCCACGGTCATAAACCTTATTAATACCACGGCGGCCAGGGTGCATATAAACACGATCAACCTTTCAGACAGCGGAAGCCTGACAATGGTCGGCACTGGCGCGGGAACCTTCGCCAATCTTAATGTCGGCCACGGGACAAATACTTACGATGGAACTAACGGCCCCGTGTTCATCAACGTAAACATGGCGGAAAACAGTTCCCTTACCGCCAACATCCCGTTACATTTCAGCAATATGCGCATCATGGGGCGAAACGCCAGCCTTGACGGCGCGCTGAACGCGGCTGGCAAAAATCTGATTTTTGACCTTCCGCCCAGCCTTTCGCCCGGCCAGCCCATGCTGAACCTTGATGGAGCCGCAAACCTGACCGGCACAAGCGTTGTCCTGAATTACCAGAGCGTAAGGCCAAATGTGGCCCCGGGGGAAAGCCTTACCCTTATAGATGCCACTACGGACATAAACGGCTTCACCACAGCGGTTGTCCAGACCGCCAGCGGTGATGTGTATCTGGTAAACGTTTCCGGCAAACAGCTACTGGCCATGCTGCAAAGCATTTCTCCCACCACCCCGGCCTATGCCCGCCTGAAGCCATATGCTGAAAGCCGCGTGGCAAGCCTGGCCTTTATCAATCAGGGGTCGGATCTTATTCTGAATCAAGGCATGGGTTCCGCCATTCTGGCCACTCACGGGCCCGGCTTGCAGCTTGGCAGTTTCGCGGCCGGTTCCGGCGGTTGGAACCGCTACAACACAGGTTCGCATGTTGATGTTTCCGGCGCCTCCATGCTGGCTGGCCTTGGCGCGGGTTACGACCTGCCGCTTGGCCGCCTGACCGCCGGCCTGTTCTTTGAAGGCGGCTGGGGCAACTACAATTCTTACAACAGCTTCAGCAACTACGCCTCTGTGGACGGCAATGGCGACACCAGCTACTACGGCGGCGGCATTCTGGCCCGCTGGGAAGTGCCGCTTGAACGTGGCGACGTCATCTACACAGACGCTTCCGCCCGCATGGGCCGCGCCAGCTCGGATTTTTCCACAGATGACATCCGCTACAACGGCAACTCGGCCAGTTTTGACGCATCATCCCCATATTGGGGCGCGCACGCGGGCCTTGGCTACCAATGGAACCTTACGGAAAACACCATGCTGGATTTTTCCGCGCGGTTCATATGGACGCGCCAGGACGCCGACAATGAAAATGTATACGGCGACCAGGTATATTTCAATGACGCCGATTCCCTGCGCACCCGCCTTGGCGGCCGCCTTAACTACGCGGTGAATGACTACATAACCCCCTACGTTGGCGCGTACTGGGAACATGAATTTGACGGCAGGCAACACAACACAATAAACAGCGTAAGCATCACCGCCCCCAGCCTCAAGGGCGACACCGGAGTTGGCGAACTGGGCATTACAATCAAGCCTGTGAAGAATTCCGGATTTTCCATGGATCTTGCCGTGCAGGGCTATACTGGCGTGCGAGAAGGCGTAACCGGCAACTTGCAACTCAAGTTCGAATTTTAGAGAGCAATTTACGATTGAAATAAATCAATTGCTCCGCAAGGGGTTACCCTAAAACCCCTTGCCACAAATAGCCGTAGGTGGGTAAAACCCGCCTACGGCTATTTCAAAGCCTCTAAAATGTTTGCAGATGAATCTGGGGGAACCCCAAGGGCTTGAAGCCCTTGAGGTTCCCCCAGCCCGCCACCATATCCGCGCCCCTAACCCCACTCACCTCCTACCCCCTACCACACTGCACCCCCAGCCCCACCAGCCTCTTAACGACCAACGCCCCGCGTATCCGAGCCTGATATTCCATCTGGCCGGGCTGGGTGGCCAACCCCAAGGGAACCACCCACCTTACACCGCGACCTAATGCGGGGATGCAAGGGACGGCGAGCCCCTGCCGGGGGGGGAGATCCAAGAGGGGGGCAACGCTGCCCCCCTCTTTGGCCCCCGCCGGGCAGGCGGCCCACCTGCGGGCAGGGAAAGACCGCCCAAACTGGGGGAACCCCCAGGGCTTGAAGCCCTGATGGTTCCCCCAGACCCCCTCCTCCACCCCGATAAGGGCTTATAGAAGTAAAACAACCTCCGGCATTCGCCGATGCCTCACGCGGCATAAAACAACAAAAAAAGCCGCCCCGATTCATCATCTGAATCGGGGCGGCTACGAAACAAAACAAACCCCGCTTCATCATCTGAACCGGGGTTTGTTTTTAAGTTATGCTGGCGTCGGCCTACTTTCCCACGTATAAATGCGCAGTATCATCGGCGATGAAGGGCTTAACTGCCGGGTTCGGAATGGGACCGGGTGTACCCCCTTCTCCAAGGGCACCAGCAAATTTT
>JAVBMP010000118.1:0-5163 GCA_031552315.1 Desulfovibrionaceae bacterium
CCGTTGCACAATGGCCTTTTTGCCCTTTTACTGCGTCGTGCTTCGTCCCGCGCGAAGGTCATATATGCTTGAATATACTCCCTCCGCACGGAACTCGCACTCCTTGTAAAAGAACAAAAATTCTCATTGTGCAACGGCCTCTAATAGCTTTTTTCGGCTGTTTCCGGCCAAAATCCGTTGAAATTGCGCAGCCTTATAATTCCGAACACCCGCCCTTCCACGCCCCGGTGGCGGCTGGCATATACTTCCAGCCCGCCGACTTCTTCAAACATCTTTTCCAGCATGTCCGGCCTGGCATATTCCGGCTTGCGGGCCACGTAAACGGCATCCCAGCCAACTTTATCCTCCGGGCCGGGCCAAAGGTCATACTGACTGCTTCTGCGCCCAAAATCCGCGCAATAGGCCACAGGCTGGCCCGGCGCGTAAAAGGCCAGTTCGGCGGTAACATCATAGGCATCGGAAAAAAAGAATACCTTGTCCGGGTTTGGCATGGAAAGGCGCAGTTCCTCAAGGCGGCCCCCAAGGTCTGACCAGCCCTTCAGGCGTACCGCCGGGTTGAGTTTTTCCGGCAGGGGGATAACCCTTGTCCACAAATCCTGACCGTAAACCGCGCAAAAAATGAACAGGCTAAGGCCCGCCCAGACGGGCAGCAGGCGGCGGCCCCAAGCGCGTTCTGCCCCGCGTTCTGCCCCGCGTTGCGTCTTGCCTTCCGGCTGGCGCGAAGAATTTTCATCCAAACTGTGGGGCACCCTGCCCTTTTCCGGCGCGGTATGGCGGTCAAAAAGCCGGGCCACGGCCAGGGCCGCAAAAATAAGCCCGCTTACATAGCACATGGCGGCCCAGTTGGGGTAAACCCGTTTGAACAGCGCCCAGAGGGTGAAATAGGCGAACAGGGGCCAAAAGGTCAGTAGCAGCAGCCAGACGCGGGCAGCTTCCGGCCCCGGCGTCAATTTTCCACACTGGCCGCGCCAACCCTGCCAGGCCTTGCGCAAGGCGGAAGCCGCCCCAACAAGCATAAATACAAACCACCAGGGCAGAAGCAGGCCAAGCTGGCTTCCGGCAAATTCCAGCCAACGCAGGGGCTTGAATCCGCTGATGAAGGAATTTGAAGCGCCCGCCACCCCGGCCAGAGTGGCGACGTGGCGAAAGCTTACCCAATCATTTTGCCAGTTCCATATCACAATGGGCAAAAGCCCGGCTGCTACCCCGCAAGCCAGCGTCACGGCAAGGCGCGGCACATAACCGGGGCGGGCGGCCCTGCGCGACAGCAATAGAATGGCATGGGCCACGGCCAGCGCCGGAAGCAACAGCATTGTGTATTTTGCCAGCACGCCAAAAGCCGTGAAAAAGCCCAGCCCCAGCCACAAAAGAACGGTTTCCGTCTTGCCGGGCCCTGCCTGATGCCCCTGAAACAGGCTTTGCGAAAACATATTTTGCGGGGCCTGGCTTTGCGGCGGCGAATTTTGCGCGCACAGCCTTTCCCCTGCCTGATATTCTTCAGCCTGCCCGTTTCCGGCCTGCAAGCCCAGTAGGCAGCACAAGGCCCCGGCCCAGGCCAGCAACAGGGGATTATCAGTGGTCATAAGCAAGCCGCCAGCCATGAAAAGCGGCGTGCTGTTGGCGATAAGAAGCAACAATACCCCGGCCCACGGCTTGCGCATATAGCGGGCCATGGCCAAATAAAGAAATATTTGCGCGAAAAAGGCCCCCAAAAGCGCGCCCATGCGCACCGCCGCTTCCGTATTGCCGCCAAGGCCGGTAAAAAAGGCGATTATCCAGCTGATCAGCGGGCCCTTGGAATAATAGGAAAGCTGCAAATGACGCGACCAGTCCCAATATTGGGCCTCGTCCTGTATCAGGTCAAGCTGGCCGCCAAAAATTATCCAGCCCCGCACAAGGGCGCAGGCGGCAATAACAAGCAGGGCCAAAAGGTGCGGATTGAATCTGTTTTTCATATTTGACCATACCAGAGTGGTTTACGCTTGAAATAGTCGCTTAACGGCGAGCAAAGCTCGCCTGAGGCTGTTGACAAAGTCCTCTTTATCAACAGCCCGCCGCGCAGGCGTAGGCGGCATTCATTGCCGCCGTAAGACGCCGAAGCGGGCGTGCCTTTACAAACCCCGGCCTTGCGGGGTTTGTCATCAATCTGCGGCGAGCAGAGCTCGCCTGCGACTATTTTGCGGCAAGGATTTGAATACAAATCCTTGCAGAGCAATTCACTCATTTCAATCGTAAATTGCTCTAATTTGCTATAAAAATCAGAACCTTCCAAATAAAAATGGCGCAAGGCCAAAGCCCTGCGCCATTCAAGATAATCAAACAAAAGCAGTTTTACTGCCTGGCAGCCACTTGCAGACGCGTTACCGCTCTTCTCAAAGAGGCTTGGGCACGCACAAGGTTTACATCCGACGCATGGTTGACAAGGCGTTCTTCCGCCCGGCGTCTGGCCGCTTCCGCTCTGGATGTATCAATATCCTGAGCCAGTTCGGATGCATCGGCCAGCACCGTAACCTTGTTGTCCGAAACATCGGCGAAGCCGCCGGAAACAAAGATACATTGCGTGCTGTTGCCGTTTTTGCACCGCAAGCACCCGGTGCCGAGCGCCGCCAGAAAAGGAATGTGCCCCGGCAAAACGCCGAACTCGCCTTCAATGCCAGGAGCGCTGACATAATCAACCGTCTGGCTGAAAACCACCCTGTCCGGCGTAACTATATCCAGCTGGAGCGACTTTTCCATATTGCTGCTCCTTCCTAATTGGCCATGCGCTGCTTGTATTTGTCTTCAGCCATTTCAATGCCGCCCACCATAAAGAAGTCGGATTCCGACAGGTGGTCGTATTTGCCGTCCAGAATGCCGCGGAAGGCCTTGACGGTATCTTCAAGCTTGACGTACTGGCCCGGTGTGCCGGTAAAGGTTTCCGCCACGTGGAAGGGCTGGGAAAGGAAGCGCTGTATGCGGCGCGCTCTGGCAACCACCAGCTTGTCTTCATCAGACAGTTCATCCATACCCAGAATGGCGATAATATCCTGCAAATCTTTATACTTTTGCAGTACGCCCTGCACTTCGCGCGCCACGTTGTAGTGTTCTTCACCCACAACTTGCGGGTCAAGGATGCGCGATGTGGAGTCCAGCGGATCCACCGCGGGGTAGATGCCAAGTTCGGCAATCTGGCGTGAAAGCACCAGTGTGCCGTCAAGGTGCGAGAAGGTAGTGGCCGGGGCCGGGTCTGTCAAGTCGTCCGCGGGCACGTAAACCGCCTGCACAGAGGTGATGGAACCTTTGTTGGTGGAGGTGATGCGTTCCTGCAGGCCGCCAAGGTCAGTACCCAGAGTAGGCTGGTAACCCACCGCCGAAGGCATGCGGCCAAGAAGCGCGGACACTTCTGAACCGGCCTGGGTAAAGCGGAATATGTTGTCGATAAAGAGCAACACGTCCTGATTTTCTTCATCGCGGAAGTATTCCGCAACGGTAAGGCCGGTAAGGGCCACGCGGGCGCGGGCTCCCGGGGGTTCATTCATCTGGCCGTACACAAGGGCGGCTTTTTCCAGAATGCCCGCTTCCTTGAATTCATTATAAAGGTCGTTACCTTCACGGGTACGCTCGCCCACGCCGGCAAAGACCGAAAGGCCGCCGTGCTGTTTGGCGATGTTGTTGATCATTTCCATAAGGATAACGGTTTTACCCACGCCGGCGCCGCCAAAGAGGCCCATTTTGCCGCCCTTGGGGAAGGGCACCAGAAGGTCAACCACTTTGATGCCTGTTTCCAGCAGTTCAACCTTGGTGTTCTGTTCCATAAATTCCGGAGCGGAACGGTGAATGGGCAGGCTTTTTTCGCTGCTGATCGGCCCCATTTCATCCACAGGGCGGCCAACAACGTTGATGATGCGGCCAAGCGGGGCTTTGCCTACCGGAACCATTATGGGGTTGCCGGTGTCAACCACTTCCATGCCGCGCACCAGCCCTTCGGTGGCATCCATGGCGATGGTGCGTACCACGTTGTCGCCAAGGTGCTGCGCCACTTCGCAGATCAGCTCCGGCGCGTTCGGGTTGTTTACGTTTTTGATTTCCAGTGCCGTCAGAATATTCGGCAACTTGCCGGACGGGAATTCCACGTCCACCACCGCGCCGATTACCTGGGCAATTTTACCAGTATTTACACTCATTTATTTCACGCTCCCTTGTTATCCTCTTAGCGCTTCAGCGCCGCCCACGATATCCATAAGGTCTCTGGTAATGGCTGCCTGACGGGTTTTGTTGAACAAAAGGGTCAGGGCCTTCACAAGGTCGTCGCAGTTGCGCGTGGCGTTATCCATAGCTGTCATGCGCGCGGCATGTTCGCTAGCGGAGGTGTCTAAAAGGCCACGGTATATCTGCACTTTTATAAAGCGCGGCAGGAGTTCGGCCAAAAGCTTGTCCACCGCAGGTTCATAAATATATTCTTTTGTTACCCCGCCTTGCGCCGCCTGGGCATCCCCGTCATGCGGGGCGGCCATGGGCAGTATTTGCAACTGGGAGGGCAACTGTTTGGCCAAGCTTACAAACTTGCCGTAGAGCAGAATAACTTCATCAAGCTCGCCGGAAAGAAAGTCTCGCATAACCTCATCGCCAAGCTGGGAAGCCAGTTGGAAATCAAAAGATTCCATACAACCGGCGGATGCGTACGGCTGGGGCAGTTTCATTTTACGTATGGCGTCACAGCCTTTGCGGCCCGCGCAGTAAAACTTTACCTGTTTGCCTTCCTTTTGTTTGCCGGCGGCAAGTTTGGCGGCGGCAGAAATAAGGTTGGCGTTAAAACCGCCGCAGAGGCCACGGTCTGACGTTGCGAACACAATGCCGGTGCGCTTTACATCTTCACGCACTTCAAGCAGAGGGTGCACGGTCGCGTCCGTTTTGCCGGCAAGGTCTGTGAGCATTTCATAGAACTTGTCGGCATAGGGGCGAAAACGCTCTATGCGCTGTTGGGCGCCGCGCAGCTTGGCCGAGGCCACCATGTTCATGGCCTTGGTTATCTGCTTGGTTTTGCGCACCCCGGTTATTTTAACTCGAACATCTTTAAGGGAAGCCATTTTTACCTCCTGTGGCCTGGCGTCTGTATATTACAACAGGCGTTAAGCCTTGAAGCCTTTTTTGAACTCCCCGATCGCGGCGCCGATACGCTGTTCG
>JAVBMP010000051.1:0-5816 GCA_031552315.1 Desulfovibrionaceae bacterium
ACAATGGCCTTTTTGCCCTTTTACTGCGTCGTGCTTCGTCCCGCGCGAAGGTCATATATGCTTGAATATACTCCCTCCGCACGGAACTCGCACTCCTTGTAAAAGAACAAAAATTCTCATTGTGCAATGGCCTCACAATGCTAAATCAAAAATACTCGCCGGCACGGCAACCATCCATTCAGCGAAAAAATATACCAGCGGGCCAAGAAAACGGCTGAAAAAGCCAAAGGCCGCCAACATAAAAATAAGTATGAAGCCCAGGTTGGCAAATCGGTAATAGGGTTCCGCCAGGCTATCGGGCAAAAACCGCGCCAAAATGTGGCTGCCGTCCAGCGGCGGAATGGGGATAAGGTTGAAGCAGGCCAGGCTAAGGTTTATGATAATGCCAAAACGCAGCATGCTGATAAAATATTCCGCAACCCCTCCGGCAGGCACAATATTCTTACCCAGCAAGACAAAAAACACCACAAACAGAATGGCGAAGATGAAGGCCAGCACAAAGTTACAGGCCGGCCCGGCAAAAGAGCTTAGCATCATGCCGTTGCGCGGGTCTTTGAAATAACGCGGCTGAATGGGCACCGGTTTGGCCCAGCCAAAGATAAAAGGGGTGGCGGTGGCGGCAGATGTTATGGCCGTAACAACAAAAAACATTGTGCCTACCGGGTCAAGGTGGGGCAACGGGTTAAGGGTAAGCCGTCCCAAGTCTCTCGCCGTGGGGTCGCCCAGTTTATAGGCGGCCCAGCCGTGCGCCACTTCATGGCAAATCATGCCCAGCAGCATGGGGAAAAAGGCTATGGCAAGAATTTGTATGACTTGCTGAAAATCTATGTTCATATTTTGTCGCTCCGTAAATTTTAAAAGGCAACCATCATTTCCAGGTTACCGGGCGGTCAGGGCTATATTACCTGCCCATTGGGGATACATATGCCGCCCGCCTTTTACCGGAAGTTACGCACCGCCAGCCAGCTTGCCGCCATGCCCATGAACACCGGCACCGCGATAAGCAGGGCGCAAAGCTGCCAGGGCAGAAACTGAATTTCCAGCAACAAGGGCGGAAAGTTCAGGGCATCGCGTATTTGCAGGTGGATAAAACGTAGCAGTACCAGGGCCAGGCTGCCGCCCAAAAAGCCCTGCACCGCGCCCCCAATCATCAGGGGCAGGCGAATGTACCAGGAATAGGCCCCCACAAGCTTCAAAATTTCAATTTCCGCCGCGCGGGAAAGCATGGAAAGGCGCACCGTATTGCCCACCACCAGCCCCAGCACCAAGGTAAGAAATATTATTACCGGACGCATTATATAGCGGTTGGTCTTGCGCCAGGTTTGCCCCAGTTCATCCCGCAGGGGGGTGGCTACCACGCGGTAGACCTCCGGCAGTTTTTTCAAATATTCCGTGGTATCGTCAATCCACAGTTCCACATCTTCGTCTTTGGGTTCAAAGCTCAACAGCGCCGTGGGCGGCAAGGGGTTTTTTTCCGCAATAAAGGGGAAATCTTTCAGGCTGCCGTTGCGGCCCATGCGTTTGTCCAGTTCCCGCAGGGCGTCTTCCGGCGTATAAAGGCGGCCTTTTACGTAACCCGGCAGGTGTTTGAAATCCGCCAGCTGGTCATTGATGGCGTTTATGGGGGTGCCGGGCTTCCAGTAAACCTGGAAGGCGGTTTCACCGCGCACCGTGCTTAGCTGGTAGTTGATAGTGGTAAGGGCCATCATGAAAAGACCGGCCAAAAAGGCCACCAGCGTAACCGCCCCCAGGGTGAGCAACTGCGCCCAGGGGTTAAGGGCCATATCTTTGAAACCCTGGAAAATAAGACGAAATACTGTGCGCATCACAAATCCAGCCGTTGCCGCCCCCCGGCCGAGTGTTCCGCCCGCAGGGCCTGGTTGTAAAGCATGGCCCCGGGCCAGCTTGCGTAGGTTATCATGCCTTCCTCAAGGCGCATGATTTTGGCATCCGGGTGGCGGCGGAACAGGTCATGGCTGTGGGTGGCTATGATCATTGTTGTGCCATAGGCTTGAAATTGCTTGAATAAATCCATCAGGCACAAGGAAAGTTCCGGGTCAAGGTTGCCGGTGGGTTCATCCGCCAGCAGAACCTTGGGGTTGACCACAAAGGCCCTGGCCACGGCCACGCGCTGCTGTTCCCCGCCAGAAAGTTCCCCGCACAGGGCGTGCAGGCGGTTTTCCATGCCCAGCGCCCGCACAATGGCGCGCACCCGGCGGTCGGCGTGGGAACGCGCAAGGCCGCGCACTTCCAGCGGCAGCATCACATTGGCGTAAACTGAACGCTGCGGCAAGATTTTGAAATCTTGAAACACCACGCTTACCTGACGGCGCAGGACGGGCAAATCACGCGGCTTGATATTCTTTAAAGAAATTCCATTGACGCTGGCTTCCCCGCGCTGAATCGGCCACCCCCCGTACAAAAGGCGCAACAAAGTGCTTTTGCCCGCCCCGGATGGGCCAGAGATAAACAAAAAGTCTCCCTGTTCCAACCGGAAACTGCAATCTTTCAAGGCCCAGTGCGGGCCAAAGCTGTGCGAAAGGTGGCTTACTTCAATCATTTCAAAATATTGTAAACTGTTGTGCTTTGGGTTTATATCGCCGTGATGCTCAGGTTCAACCAAACAACACTTCCGCCTGTGTACAATAAAAACCCGGTTTTGCAAAGGCCTAAAACGAAGCGGCAGGGGGCGGGCAGGCAGGCCCGCAAAATTTTCTATGGTTTATTGCCCTTGCATTTATTTTTTACTATGCTAAATATATTTTCAGATATGCCTGAATGCGGGCTGGCAAGCCCGCCTTTTGTGTTGCCTTGCTTCCAGTTCAGGGCAAGGCGCTGGGGTGCGGCTTTATAAGGTTGTGCCCCTTTGTTTCAGTTTTATTTTGCAGATTATTGCCGGACAGGGTCGCCAAAAGGCGCGTTTTGTCCTTTGGTTGCGTTGCGACAGCTTTTTATTACCATGCGCCACAGGCGCACTTCTTTATAAAAAGCTTTTGCTCCTTGCCGGAGAACAAAATTCACTTTTTAACAACACTGGCCAGGCATCAATTATTTTCGTTTGGAGAAAGCTATGAATAAGCCCGACAAAAAAAAGGTTAAGGAAAAAGTATTGCAGGAACTTGAACGCCTGCAAGTTGAAATTGACCGCCTTGGCGCCCTGGCGGAAGCCGCGGAAGGGTCTGAAGCCTTTGACGGCCTTGATGAGGTGGAACGCATGGACGCGGTGCTGGCCAAAAGCAACAACGATTCCGCCCTGGCTGCCGCGCGCAGCCGTCAGGCCCGGCTGGAGCTTACCCTTGAGCGGCTGGAAAATGACCCGGAATTTGGCGTGTGCGTTGAATGTGGTGAAAACATCGGCATAAAACGCATGCTGGCCATGCCTGAAACCGCCCATTGCGTGCGTTGCGCGGAATAGGTTGCGTTTTTTTTGCGCAAGCGTATAAAAATCTCTGGTATTTATTCCCGAACAGGTGTACATTGTGAATGTTTGTTACAAGCTGTACGCCTGCTTGTGATAATAACAAAAAAACCTTCCCTTAATTATTTAAAACCAGGACTTTTGGAGGCATGAAATGCGTATAGGCATACCCAAGGAAATTAAAGCCAATGAAAACCGTGTTGCCATAACCCCCGCCGGGGTAAAGGCCCTTGCTTTGGCCGGACACGAAGTTTATATTGAAAAAAGCGCCGGCATGGGCAGCATGATTACAGACGCCCAGTATGAAGCCGCCGGGGCCAAAATTCTCCCCACCGGGGCGGATGTTTGGGGCAAGGCCGAAATGATCATGAAGGTTAAGGAACCGCTGGCCGAAGAATACCAGTATTTCCGCAAAGACCTTCTGCTGTTCACCTACCTGCACCTGGCCGCGGAAGAACACCTTACCGACGCCCTGGTTAAATCCGGCGTGGTGGGCATTGCCTATGAAACCGTGCAGCTGCCCAACCGCAGCCTGCCCCTGCTTGCCCCCATGTCTGAAGTGGCCGGGCGCATGGCCTCGCAAGTTGGCGGCATGATGCTTAGCAAAAACTATGGCGGCAAGGGCATACTCAGGGGCGGCGTGCCCGGCGTGCATGCGGCCAAGACCGTTATTGTGGGCGGCGGCGTGGTTGGCACCAACGCGGCCAAGATAGCTTTGGGCATGGGCGCCAGCGTTACCATACTGGATAACAACATTGACCGCCTGCGTTACCTTGACGACATTTTCGGCGCGCGCATCCAGACCATGGCTTCCAACAGCTTCAACCTGGCGGCGGAAGTTGCCACGGCAGACCTGCTTATAGGTTCCGTACTGGTGCCGGGCGCGAAGGCCCCCAAGCTGGTAAGCGAAGAAATGGTAAAAACCATGAGCCCGGGCAGCGTAATTGTTGACGTGGCCATTGACCAGGGCGGTTCAATTGAAACCATTGACCGCGTTACCACCCACGCCAACCCCACCTATGAAAAGCACGGCGTGGTGCACTATTCCGTTGCCAACATGCCCGGCGCGGTACCCAGAACTTCCACCTTCGCCCTTACCAACGTAACCATGCCCTACGCCCTGAAACTGGCGAACAAGGGCTGGAAAACCGCCTGCAAGGAAGACCACGCCCTTGCCCTGGGCATTAACACCGCCGGCGGCCACATTGTTTATGAAGCCGTTGCCAAGGCCTTCAACAAGCCTTTTGTGGAACTGGAAAAAGTATTGGCCTAACCCACGCCAATAGTCTGAAATAAAAGTAAAACGTCCCCAAGCGGCTATGCCGCTCGGGGACGTTTTGTATTAGCATGCAGCAACGGGCAACTGGACAATAGGACAACGGCGCAAAGGCATGCCGCGTCAAGCATATCGGGGTTTCCAAAGGGCATCATGCCCTTTGGCAGGGGGCCTGGGGGACAGCGTCCCCCAGCCGCCGGAGGCATGAATTTATTTTGTCGCCACGGCCTCACCCAGACGGCCCAGCCATTTGCGCAGTTGCTCCAAATCTTGCTGGTGCAGCTTTTCCGCGTCTTGCAGCTGGCGGCGCAGGTTTTGCACTTCCTGGCGCAGGGCTTCTGTTTCTGTGGCGGGGGCATCGTCTGCCCCGTTTGCCACGGGCATGGCCCCAAGGGCGGGGGGCAGGGCTTCCGTGCCCCGAATCCTGGCTTTACGCCCTTTTGCCGTGGCGCTGTTGCCGGGCGAGTTGTTCAGGCTGTGGCGGGCCAAAATTTCCAGCGCGGCGGCTATTTGCCCCAGGGCCTCGCTTTGCCGTTCCATAAAACGCAGCATTACCGGGTTAAGGTCTGTTTGCGGGCCTGCCGGGGGGCACAGGTGGCCGGGGGCTTTCTGGGCTTCCGGGGCAAGCAATTCCGCCCGGCTTTTTCCGTTTTCCGGGGTTTTGCTTTGCCCTTCTTTAAGCAGAAGTTCCACGGTCATGGCATTTTTGTGCCGCTGCATGGAAGCCACAATAAAACCAAGCACCGGGGCGGCTTCCGGCGCGTAACGGCGCTTGCGCCCTTCCCCGCTGCCCGGCAGCCATTCCGCAAAGCGTTTGCAATAATAACGCAGGGTAGATTCCGGCAGGTTTAGCCGGGCCGCCAGTTCCGCCATGGTAAGATATTTTTCCGCCGCTTGTGCCATTCCCTAACCCTTTGATTTGTTGTATCACACAAAAAATATTCATAAAAAAACAAACTTTTTCTAAAGAAAGCATATTTTCCCTTGCCAAGCAAGCATTGTTTTGTTAGTAACTGCCTCTTGACGGAGAGGTGTCCGAGCGGCCGAAGGAGCACGATTGGAAATCGTGTGTACTCAAAAGGTACCAAGAGTTCAAATCTCTTCCTCTCCGCCAGAAATTTG
>JAVBMP010000041.1:0-8221 GCA_031552315.1 Desulfovibrionaceae bacterium
AGGCTGTTGCGTTGAACCAGCGCACGTTTATAACTTGAATGCTGCGTATGCGTTGCATTTTTAATATCTCCGGCGGGCAGGTGGGCATAAAAAATATTAAGCTGCACCCGGCAAGGGGCTGAGCCCCTTGCAACCCCGTGAATATATATTATATCGAGGGGGTTTGGGGGAATTCAATTCCCCCAAAAAAATTAACCTCTAAATTGCTCCATAAACGCTTCGGCCAGTTCCAAAGCCCGCGTTTGGGCGGGCAGTGAACATTCGTTGTTTTGCAGGTACAGCCCAAGATAGTTGCGCAGCGGGCTTAACGGGCCGTCTTGGCCTGCCAGGCTTGCTTCGCTTCCCCGGCCTGCCCCGTTTGCCCCGTTTGTCAGGTCTGGCCGGCTCCGGTCTGTGGCCGATCCCGCAGCCGGTTCCGCGGCCAATTCCGCGGCCAGTTCCGGGAAGGCGGCGTTTTTTTTGGCCCGAACAAGCTTCAGGGCCAGCATTTCGCCTTGTTTTAGCAAGCGCGGGGCCGCTGCCGGTTGCAAGTTCAGAAGTTCATTCCGCCGTTTGACAAGGGCGTCCGCCGGAAGCAGCTTTAAATTTACGCCGAAAAAGGCCTGCCAGAAGTGGCCAAAGGCCAGCCGCGCCCTGTGCGCGGCCGGGCGGGGGGCCGGGCATGCGTCCGGGTACGCGGCCTGATTCCGGGCCTGGCCGGCATCTGCTTGTTCGGGGCCTGCTTGTTTGTGGTCTGCTTGCCCGGCGCCTATTTGCCCGGCGCCTATTTGGCTGGCGTCTTGCGTTTTTGGGGTTTGCGGGCAAGGCAGGGGGGCAAGTTCAAAAAGCCCGTGCTTGTCGCGCCCGGTAAGCAGAAGTTCCTGCCCGGGCAGGCGCAGTTCACCCAGCCCGGCCTCATTGCCGTTCAGCAGGGAATTGGCGATAAAGGCCACGCGTCCGGGATGCAGGGTGTTTTTGCAAAAGGGCGCGGCGTGGCGGCATTGCCAGCACCCGGCGCAGGCCAGGGTGGGGCGCAGCACGTAATGGCCGGGGGTAAAGGGGCCGGTTTCCCACGGGTTTACCGGGCCGGTTGAAAGGTTCAGCACACGGGTGCCCACCCAGGCGGCTATGTGCATGGGGCCGGTATCCGGCGTTATCAAAAGGTCAAGCTCGGCTATGAACCTGGCCAGGTCGTGCACGGAAAAGCGCCCGCACAGGTTAAGGGCCGGGCTGCGCAGTTGTTGGCCCAGGGCCGCGCCGCTTTCCTTTTCCGCTTCCCCGCCCAAAAAAACCGGCTTGTGGCCACGGGCCAGAAGCTTTTGGGCCAGTTCCGCCCAGAAGGGGGCTTCCGGCCTTTTATCCGCCTCGCTGGCCCCCAGGAACAGGCCTACGCGCTTGGCGTTGCCGGGGTTTTTTACGCTGTCCGGCAAGGCCCAGATGGTGCGCAGCAGGGTGCGGGTGGTGGAAAGTTCCAGCCCGTTCAAATCCGCCCAGTGGTACAGGTTGTAGCGGTTGTTGCGCACAAGGGAATGGCGGTAAAGCTGCCAGTCCCCGGCAATGTAGGTTGCCCCGCCGCCACTTGTGCCGCCCGCTGTTCCGCCCGCTGCCAGGCCCGTCTTGCCGCCGCTTGCCCGGGAAGGGACGCGGTACTGGCCCAGGCGTTCTTCCGTACGTAGTTCTCCGGCCAGGGCGGCGGCCTCCGGGCGGTGGCTAAGGTTGATGACCATGGCGTATTCCCGTTTTTTCAGGTGCGCGGCAGCGGAATAGGGGAAGAAGACGGCGTCCGGGGCCAGGGGCATAAGGCCTTTGAAGAACACTTCCTCTGCCGCCACCCAGACGGGATTTTCCGGAAATAGCGACTTCAGGCGGCCCAGCAGCGGGAAGGTCATGACAAGGTCGCCCATGCGCTGCATTTGCAAGATCAGAATGGGTTTGGCGTCTGCCATTTTATCCCCACACTTTACGCATGCGGGCCGCGATGGCCTTCAGGCGCTGGTCATAGCTGTGGTCGCGCAGCACGCGGGCGCGCGCGGCCCTGATTATTTTTTCCCGGGCTTCCGAGTGGGCCAGGTAGTAGCGGGCCAGGTCTTCGGCTTCTTCCGGGCTGTGATAGGCCACAACTTCCTTGCCCGGCTCAAAAAGCCCGGCCAGCTGGTCGCGCCAGTCTGTAAGCACAAAGGCCCCGGCGGCCGGGACATCAAAGACGCGCTGGTTTACCGCGCCCTTCATCTGTTTGCTGGTGCAGTTGAAGTTGATGTCTGAAAGCGGGTAGAAGCCTGGCAGGTCTGTGTAGTAGGAAAGTTCGCTGTGGTAGACCCAGGGGGTTTTTACGTCCGCCAGAAGTTGCAACCAGCCGTTATCACCCACAATAAGCGGGTTGAAGGGTAAAATGGCCCGCACGCAGCCCAGGCGGTATTGCAGGGTGGCTTCCCAGGTAAGGGCGGTTTCAAAGGCCAGCTGTTCTTCTGTGTTCATGCGTTCATTCAGGTGGGCAAACCAGGCAGGGTAGCTTTCTTGCAGCCAGCCGCGTACGGAACGGTTTGGGCTGGCCCCGAACTCTGCCGCCATGCGCTGGTAGTCCCCTTTCATTTCCGGCGGCAGGGGGGTTTTTTCCAGCCTTTTGTCCACCTTGTGCAGCATGGAATTGCCCACAAAGGAAACTTGGCTGCGCCATTCCGGCCGGGGAGCAAAATGCGGGTTTTCCGCCGCGGGGACAAAGCGTGTATGGTCCACCCCCAGGGGCAGGTAGCTTACCTCTTCAAACCCCATGGCGCGCAGGGAAGGGATGTTGTCTTCATCCCAGGTGAAAATGGCTGTCCAGGGGCTTACCACTGAATTGTAAAGGTGCAGCACCAGGTGGGGGTTATCCACAAACCAGGAGGCGAGAGGCAGGCGCAAGCGGGCCAGCAGGTTAAGCAAAATGCCTTCCCTGTCCACCCCCAGATGGTTTATGGTAAGGACAAAATCCGGCTGGAAGGCGATTACCGCCGCCAGCAGTTCCTCTACAAATTCCGTGTGGCCGTATTCATCCGTATCTATTTGTATAAGGCGGCAGGGGAAGCCAAGGCGTTCACAGGCGGCCTGCACCTCGCCAATAAGGAAATAGCGGCTGGTTATAAGCAGAATGCGCGGTTTTGCCCCCGTGAACTTGCGGTAGGCGGCCTTTTCCCAAAACCCGGCCCGCATGCTGCTTTCCAGCGCGTCACGCAGGGCGGAATAGTACGGGCGGTCAAGGCGGGAATAGAAGGGGTTGACAATGGGGTAAAAGCCTTTGCCGCCGGCATCCATTTGCAGGCGCACAAGCTGGTCTGTGGCCAGGTCGCTGTCTTTTTCCGTTACCCAGTAAAGGCCGGGCAGGGCGGAATAACGTTCACGCAGGGCGCTTAGTTGCAGAATATCTTCTTCTTTGTCCACAACAATCAGGCGGAAATTTTCACCTTGAGTCTGGCGCAGGGCGTTTATGAGCCGTTCCAGAGCGAACCCCAGCCCGCTGCCCAAAAGCACCGGCAGGTGCTGTTGCGGGTCAAAGGACGCGGGCTGGCCGTGCGTCTGGCCTTGAGCTTGGCCTTGAGCCTGCCTTGGGGCCTGGCTGGTGGGCTGTTCCGGCGCGAGGTTTTCCGGCGCGGGTTGTTCCGGCACATACTGTTCCAGCACGATGTTTTGGGGCACGATGTTTTGGGGCGCGGGCTGGCCTGTTGGGGCAGCGTGAAAGAAGGGCGGCAAGAAGGCCAGTTCCCGTTCCGGCCCGCCGGGGCCAAGCATATGAAGGGCGCGGGCAGGCAAACCGGCCTGTTCCGGCAGGGTTATTTTGATGTCGCGCAGTTCGCTTCCGGAAAATATTCCTTCAAGCTTGCGCGTTGTTTTTTTTGCCCCGGCAGCGGGCGTTACGGGTTTTGCGGTCATAATCAAAAAGTGGACTTGTGTATAATAATTTCATCGTCTTTAAGGCGAAATTCCACGTTGTTGTATTCTTGATCCACATGCAGGTTGGCCTGGCCAATGGAAATTTCCACCCCCGGTTCCACCCGGCCCGGCACAATTATGCGGCAGCGTTGTTCACGTTCTTCATCCGCCTTGAATTTTTCCCACAGTTCCAGCTGCTTGCGGCGTTCAACCTTCAGTTTGCCTTGCAGCACGGCGGCCAGGCGGGCGTATTTCCCCGTTTGCGCGTTGTCACGCGCGGCCAGCATGGCGTATTTTTGCAGGGCCTGTATGGTTTTGGTCTGCTTGGCCTCTATTTCGCCCAGCACCATGTATTCAAAGGGGTCATAGCCCATGTAGATATGCGTGGCGCCCATGCGGTGCCCAAGGTTTTCAACATATACCGAGTTGTTGGCGTAAATTTCTCCGCCGACCATTTGCCCTTTTATAAGCACTGTGCCGCGTGAATAAATGGTGCTGTGTATGCAGTTGCCGCTTATTACCACGTTTCCCCAGGCGCTTAGGGTGGCCTTTTGGCAAAAGTTCAGGTGGATGTTGCCCCCGGCGCGGATAATGGAACCTTCCGCCCCTTGCACGCCGCCTTCACAGACAATGTTCCCCATGGCCTTTATGGTGCCGCAATCCACATGCCCTTTGACAACCACATTGTTTGCCCGTAAGGCAAAGCCGGGTTTTATGCCCTTGTGCGCCATTACGTCTGAAACAAACATTACGTTGCCGGTGTGGAAATCTATATCGCTGCGAATATTAAGCAGTTTTTTTACAACTATGTTCCCTTCATAGTAGAATGGGTAGCCGTTGCTTTCCGCCACAAGGCGGCGCGGGTTGCCGGGGTGGGGGGCCACATTGGCCCCGCAGGGCAGTTCCGGGCTTTCAAAAATGAAGCGCTGTTCAAGTTCCGGCGGGCACAACCCAAGGAAGGCCATATCTTCCGCGCTTTCAATATCTATCATTTCCGCCAGGACTTGGCCCTGCACCACATTTTGCACATAACCAAGGTAGGCAAGGTTGGAATTGCCCCCCGCGGTTTGTGACGGCGCGCGGTTTTGGTGGTTGAAGTCCGGGTCAAAGTAGTGGTGCAGGTAATACGGGGGCATAAATTCACCTTTTTTAAGGCTGTTGCGCAATGAAATTTTTGTTCTTTAGAGTGGTTTACGCTTGAAATAGTCGCTTAACGGCGAGCAAAGCTCGCCTACGACTATTTCGCGGCAAGGATTTGAAGGCAAATCCTTGCTGAGCAATTCACTCATTTCAATCGTAAATTGCTCTAGGCTGGTGCCGTCAAAAGGCCTTTTGGCAACACCAGCAAGAATTGCCCTGATTCCGTGTTTTTTTCACACCATCGGCAGCGCCATAACAAGTTCCTTTTCATCCGCAAGCATATGGAAAAAGCCCTTTATTTTCAGATCGTCAAGCAAGCGTTCAATATCCAGCGGGGTACGGTAAAGGTAAAGCTTTTTACCCATGCCGAACACCGCCGCCTTGAAGTCGATAAGCGCGCCCGCAATGGTGGGGCTTATGCGCGTAACGCCTGAAAGATCCAGAACAATTATTCTGGTTTTTTCATGCAGCAGCCCTGCCAGAGAAGCGCGAAAGGCGCTGGAGGAACTTAAGCTTATTACGCCGGAATAACGGGCGATAACCAGCAGCCTGTTGCCGGAAATTCCAACAAGCGGGTTTTGGGCGCAAGGGCAAAAAGCGGCCTTTTGCAGATTTTCCGGCATGGGCGCGCGCAAAACAGAAAGGAAATTGCCGGAAACCCAGTCGTCAAGCGCCCGTTCTTCAACCGGGCAGTTCGCTTCTGCCATATTCCCCCCAGTGGAAAATGAAAATCATTGCAACAAAATATTGGGAATAATTATCCTGTTACGGGAAAAAGAGCAACTCTTTGCGCCGTAAAATCCGGGGCCGGGCTTGTTTAACGTCACTTTAAGGCCGTTGCGCAATGGCCTCACTTTGGCACCTGGTGCGGCTTGCTATCCCCGGCGTCTATAAGTTGCAATTGAAGGGTAATAATTTTCATATAAATCGGGTTGTCTTTAAATTCCGGTTTTTCCGCTATGGTTTTGAAGTGTTTTTCCGCCTGTTCAAAGTTGCCCAGGCGTCTGTCACGACATTTTCGCCTTGAGATTGTCGCTTAACGGCGGGCAAAGCCCGCCTACGACAATCTCGCGGGCGTTGCTTCGCTTCGCTTCACAACGCCGGAGCATTTTATCTGGATAGATAATTTCAATGACAAAATGCTCTAAATTCACCAATCAGCATAAGCGCGGTCATTTTGGTTTCTTCCTTCACGCCTTCCTGTTCAGAAAGCGCTTCCCATGCGGCAAGCGCCGCTTTGGCATAGCGGGCGTATTGCTGTTTGGTTATGGCTTCCCAACTGGCCTGTAAAAAGGTAACGGCCATGTCAGATGGAGTTGCGTTCAATTTTTCCATGCACTTTGCGATCAGCCAATAATTTACCTCTGTTTCCCGCATGGCCTGATATTCTTCGGAAAGCACAAATGCCCGAAGAATAGTCAGTTCTTCTTCGGTAAAGCTGTCTTCATAAAGCAAAAAACCATCGTTGGGGCAAGCCGGCACAATAGGCGGAACCGGAACTGAACCGTAGCGCCGCAAATCAAGCATCATGCCCCCAAAAGTTGCCCCTGTGGGCATCTTCCGCTTGAACGTGTGCCCGTCAAGCGGGCAGGTAAATTCCCTTTCAAGCATGACAGATGCGAAGGCCTGTGGTGCAAACAGAATAAATATCAATAAGACAGACAGCTTGAGCTTCATAAATCCAATCCTGCCAAAATGAGTATTACGTATATGAGACCATTGCACAATGGCCTTTTTGCCCTTTTGCTGCGTCGTGCTTCGTCCCGCGCGAAGGTCATATATGCTTGAATATACTCCCTCCGCACGGAACTACGGGATAGGGCACTTCTTGTAAAAGAACAAAAATTCTCATTGTGCAACGGCCTCTATATGGAATTTGGGCTTTTTATGATGCCGAAATGGTAATGTGGCCGGTAGCAGGGTGTCAATAGCCAGTTTATATTTGGCCGTCGGGCCCAATAACGTGGCCGACAAAGCGCCGGGCGCGTGGCAACACAACGCTGCCCCGCGCCCGGCTGGTTTAACTTTCGCACGTGCATTGCCGGTGGGCGATGTGCGTTCCCGCCGGATTTCCGTAAGGGAATGCGCCGCTGTTACACCAGCGCTTCAGCGGCCTTCAAGGCTTCTGTGAAGTTTACCTCGTGGCTTACTTCCGGCACTATTTCCATGTAGACAATCTTGCCCTGCTGGTCCACCACAAACACTGAACGGGCAAGCAGGCGCAGTTCCTTTATAACCAGGCCGTACGCCAGGCCGAAGTTAAGGTCGTAATGGTCGGAAAGGGTTTCCAGGTTGTCAACCCCGGCGGCGCCGCACCAGCGGGCCTGCGCAAAGGGCAGGTCGCAAGAAACGGTAAGTATGCGCACATTGGCGCCCAAAGCGGCGGCTTCATTGTTAAAACGCCGGGTTTGCAGGTCGCACACCCCGGTATCCAGCGAGGGCACAACAGATATAATAAGCACCTTGCCGCTGTAATCCTTCAAGCTTTTACTGCTCAGGTCATTGGCCAGCAGCTTGAAATCCGGCGCGGACGCGCCTTTTTCAACAGCCGTGCCCACCAGAGTCATAGGGTTGCCCTTGAAGGTAACTACATTTTTGCGTTCCATAATATATCCTTTTTGTTAAATATTATTTTTAAAGGCCATAACCGTAGCATCTATATACACTAACAATAAATATTTGCAATGCCATTGTGCAACGGCCTCAAGATGAAATATATTTGCGCTGTAATCTCCCCTTGCTTTTTTGCGAAATTGTTTTATAATTTATGACACTCTTCAAGAGGGGGCGCACTGGTTTCGACGGAGTGGATGAAACCATGATTGCGGGCCGAGGCGCCGCTGGCCTCGTAAAAAGCGGCAACATAAGTAATTGGCAACGATTACGAATACGCTCTTGCTGCTTAATTAAGCAGCACCATTGCAGGAACCCACGCCTGATAAGCTCTTGCAATGGCCAAATTTATCAGGCTGGCGCTGAAAGTTGCCCACGGCAGACGGCGTAAGAACTTTACGAGGGCTGGCAAAAGGATGCCCCGTCCGGGGGCGACCCCTAATGCGAGAACACATACCCGGTCTATGCCCGTAGACGTTATGCGCGGAGTCCTTTCGGACGCGGGTTCGATTCCCGCCGCCTCCACCATCAACAAGTATCATCAAGTCCCGCAAGGTGCCAAAAAGCCTTGCGGGACTTTGGTTTG
>JAVBMP010000097.1:0-27880 GCA_031552315.1 Desulfovibrionaceae bacterium
TTTTGACAATAAAATCCGCCAGACCAAATAACCCCATATTGCGTTCCATATGCCGATTCCTCCCTGTGGCTGATGAGGAATAATACAATAATTACTTAAATATATCAAGATGTTGTTTGAAATTAATTCGCAACGGCCTTAAATTTTGAAGTGTGCTCTTCATAAGGCGGCAGGCATATTGCCTGCCCTTGGTGTCCACTGATAATTATCTGCCTTTTTTGATTAATCTGCGCATCTGCCTGATAAATATCAAATTCATAGCACATAAAAACCGCTGTCGCCAAAACGAAAAGACCCAGGCCTATTATAATAACAGGTCTAAACCATTTATAAATATAGCCTGTAAGGGCCAACAACGCCGCAACGGCCAGCATAGAGGCAAAGGTCATCGCGCGTTGCGGAATCAGCAGGTAAAGTGAAGCTGCGAATATAATTCCTAAAAAAACGCCAATTGAAATAATAGATAACACCCAGACGTTTTGCCCAAACATCCCGGCAATAATATTTTTGATCTTTTTTGAGGGGGAAGAATTGTACAGGGCCACAAAAGCAATAGCGGCAACGCCTGACAGAACCAGTATCACTTCTTTGAAGTAATCCAAATGGTACAGCAAGAGAGTAAAAAAGTTGTTAAACAGCCCAATGCCATCAAAATGACTTGCCCGGACAAAGTTGCCAGGCGCTGCCAGCAAAATTGCAATGCCGACAACCAGGCCAATAAGCGGCCACAGCACCCAACTAACATTTTCTCCTCTATAAAAATGGGCATAGCCGGCGGAAAACAGAGCAAAAAGCAAAACCCCGCCAGCCATGAGGTAATCTGTCAAACCTACGCCCAAATACGCCAGGAATATGGCAACATTGCATAGCAAGGGTCTGTTTATCTTATTGTTTACGCCCCTTGCCAAATCTGCAAAAGGAATAAGGGCCATAAGGCCAAATATGGATGCAAGGCTATAATTTGTAGCGGTTAGCCATAAAAAAGCTTCACCATAACCAGGCACAGCCCACCGCAAAGCACAATAAAGCACAATAACCGTTAAACCGGAAACCTTGCTTTTCCAGCCGGAGCCATAAACAATACGGCATAAAACCAATATCACAAGCGCAGGAATAATAGCCCGCAAAATGGCGCTTAACCATTGCGGCATAAAAAACAGAAAACCATTCAGCAAATACAAGCCAATACGTCCATCAGTATGCCAGTACATGTTCCAGGCGGACAAAAACACATCATGGACAGAGCCGGCTAGCGGCTTCAGGGCAAAATCATCCGCAAGCAACGGTACTTGCTTTATAAAAATGAATTGAACCAGGCTGATTAAGCCAAGCGCAACGGCGAAGCAAGCAAGATTCAAGTAAGATTTTTTTGTCATACCCTTTACTTTATCCATTAAAAATCAATTTCCCTGTTGGCGGAAAGCTCTTCATACAGCCTTAGATATTGCCGGGCCACCACGGGCAGGGCGAAATTTTGTTCCACTTTTTCGCGCCCCAAAAGGCCCATGCCCTGCCGGAGTTCATTGGCCTTAAGCAAGTTTGCCAAATGCCCCGCCAGTTCCAGCGTATCATAAGGCTTGGCCAAAAAGCCGGTTTGGCCCTGTTCCACTGCATCCGGCAGGCCGCCCACGGCGAACCCGGCTACCGGCGTGCCGCAGGCCAGGGCCTCCAGCACAGTGTTCGGGAAATTTTCCTGCCGGGACGGGCAGATAAAAATGTCCGCTGCGGAATAGGCCAGGGTTAGCGAAATATCATCATGCAGGCGGCCAAGGAAGTTTACCGGGCAGGGCAGGCCAAGTTCCGCATGGGAAGAACCGAAGACCAGGGCGGAAAACTTGCCGGAATATGACGCGCTTAAATGCCGCAAGGCCTGTTGCAACAGGTCAAAGCCCTTGTTGTGGTCTGTCGCGGCGTTCATGGCCCCGAACAGCAGCAAGGGTTCATCTTGCGGCAGGCCAAGCACGGCCCTGGCCTGCGCCTTCGGAATGGGGCGGTAGACACGGGTATCTATGCCGTTGGGAATGGTTTCAACCCGGCAGCCTTGCAGCAGGCCGCTTTCTTTGGCCTTTACCGCGTAGTCCAGGCTTGGGCAGACAATGACCGGGCGCAGCGCCTCAATTGCCTTGCGCTTCAGCTTCCACTGGCGGCGGGAAAGGTCATTTTCCTTACTGCTGCCCAGGGTGGGGCAGGCCCCGCAGTTTTGTTTGTAGCGTTCACAATTGAAAGTCAGGTAGTGGCAGCCGCCGGTAAGGGGCCAGGTATCATGCACTGTCCAGACCACCGGCCCGCGCAGGCGCTGCAAGGCCCAGGGCGAAACAAAACCGCCGCAAATCCAGTGCAGGTTAAGGACATCATGCGGCAAGGCATTGACCGCGCCCGCCAAAGGGGACGGCAGGCCGGAAAGGGTGAAGTAGGCCCCGTATTCCGGCCGTTTGTAAAGCCGGTCAAGCAACTTTGGCGCGGCCAGGGCGGCGGCGGGCACAATCAGGCGGCGAAAAAACTTGCCGCCTACTACCGAAGCGTTCAGGGTATCCGCCTCCCGGCGCGAGACCAGAAAGCGCGATTCCACCCCCTGTTCGACAAGGCCCAAATGCAGGCGGCGGGCCGCCACAGCCGCGCCGCCGGAACTTTCATTGGTGCTGAGATGGGCTACCCGCATAAGTTACCGCCTTGCAATAGTCTCACCTTGAGGCCATTGCACAATGGCCTCACCTTCTTATAACTTGCCGAACTTACGGCGCAACCGTTTTAAAAAATTCCAGAATGCGGCCCCGACCCCGCTTTTCAGGCATAATTCCTTCACCGCCAGTTTGGCCGCCTGTTTTTTTTCCCAGAAGGCCACGCGCAAATAATGCCCGTAAAAATATTTTTTGCGTATACGCTGGTTTTCTTGCCGCATTTGCGCGAACAGGGCCGGGTTGTTTGAACAGCCCCCCTGCCCCATGCGCGTTACGGCAAAGCCCAGCGGGCGGCCATGTTCCGGCTTTAACCAGGTTTTGGCTACAAATTCGTAATCACCGGAAATACGGAAGGCGGCGTCAAAACGCTCCGCCTTGAACAAGGCGGCCCGGTGGAAAAGCGCCGGGTGCGCTACCGGCATGTGCCGCCCCATTTCGCCAGGGGCCTTTTCCGCCCCGCCCGGTATGAACTTTGGTTCCGCACCCTGCCCGCCTTCCAGCCAAAGGTCGCCCGCGACATAGCGCGTTTCTTCCGGCGCGGCCCGCAGCACTGGCAGGGCGCGTTCCAGCGTTGCGGGTTCATAGAGCTGGTCATCCGCGCCCAGAAACAACACCCAGTCGCCCTGGACATGTTCAAGGGCCTTGTTCCAGGCGTCATAGATGCCGTTATCCGGCTCGCTGCGCAGGGTCAGGCCGGGCAAACGGGCGCGAAAAGATTCGGCAATGCCCACGGTGCCATCTTTTGAAGCGCCGTCTTGAATTATCACTTCAAAATCGCGGCAGCTTTGCCCGGCCAAAGATTCCAAAAGGCGCGGTAACACGGCGGCAGCGTTAAAAGTGGCGGTTATTATTGTGAAAAAAGGCATGGCCTTACCCGGAAACTATCTTTAAAAATTCTTTTATGAAGGCCTCTTCATTCCATTCCTTGGCGCGGGCCAGGCCTTTTTCCCGCAGGGCGCGGCGCAGGGCTTCATCTGACCACAGGCGGCCCATGGCTTCGGCTATGGAGCCTACAGAATCCGGCTGCATGTAAAGCGCCGCATCGCCGCACTGTTCCGGCATTCCATAGGTGCCGGAAATGGCCACCGGGCAGCCCAGAGCCATGGCCTCCAACGGGGGAATGTTGGTGGGCCCGAAAAAAGTGGGCATGATCAGGGCGCGGGCGTGCCTGTAAAGCCAGGCCAGTTCCGGCGTGGAAACGTAACCCAGCGAGGTGAAATGCCCTTGCAGGGACAATTCTTCCGCCTTGCGCATAAACGCGGCATAACCATCATACTTTGTTGAACCGGAAAACACCAGATGAATGTCCGGGTAGGCCCCGCGCAGCGCGGCCAGGGCCTCGGCAAGACGCGCGTGGTTTTTGTGCGGCCAGAACTGCGCCGGGTAAAAGAAAAAATGTTCCGGCAACACGGCGGCGGGCCTTTGCGGCGCGGCCTCCAGCAAAAAGCCCGGCGCGGCATAGGGCAGCACATGCAGCCGCGTGCCCGGCGCGGGAAAATTGGCCCGCACATGCCCCCGGCCGGTTTCAGAATCCACCAGCACATCGGTATTATGGCGCATTATGGCCGCGTAAAGACGGTTGCGCCCGGCCAGCTCTTGCGCGGAACCCACTTCAGGGAAAGATGGTTCATAAATGTGCATCAGGTCATGAATGACCGCAAGGCGGCGCTTTACGCCGGGGGCGGCAACAAATTTCTGTTCCGGCGCAATTATGATGTCCGGGTTTTCCCGGCCAAGCAGGTAATGCGGGTAGGAACGGGCCAGCAGGCGGTCAGCCAGGGCCAGAGGCAATTTTTCACCAAACAGGCCGTGCAGCCGCCCGGCGGCGCGTTCGGCCAAAGTGCGGCGCGGCGCAAGCAATTCGCCTTCCAGCCCCAGGCCGGACAACACTTCCGCCCAGCCGGGCACAAGATAAAAGGCCTTGATTTGCCAGGCAGTTTTATCCAGCCGCGTCAAGGCCCTTAGCACAAGCTGGGCATATTGGAAGGCCCCGCCCCAATCCGCGGAGCAGGTAAGATAAACCGCGATTTTTTTCATAAACGCAGCAGCGCCCAGGCGTTCCAGGACTGCAAGCCGGGCGCTTCAAAATTCATCCAGTGCCCTTCTTGCGCCACTGTGAACCCGGCCTGTTTGGCCAGGTAACGCAATTCCGGCATGAACCAGTAACGCATGTGGTGCGCTTCCGCCAGTTCGGATTTGGCGCCGCTTTTTTTGTCTGTAAGGGTTACAGCGTAGTGCACCTCCACAATATTGTCATTCACCCGGTGAACAGGGGTGGATGTGCGGAACACCGCTGTTTCGGCATCTTCCATGCGTTTTTCCCGGTAGACGGGCGGGTCTGTAAGCACGCCGGGGCCGTGCCAGAAATCAAACAGGAAGAAGCCGCCGGGCTTCAGGTGAACCCGGGCGGTTTCCAGTTCCGCCAGGGCGTCTTCTTCGGTATTCTGGTAGCTCATTACATGGAAAAGGCTGGTTACCGCGTCAAACTTTTCATTCAGGCGCGCGCTGCGGGCATCGCCCAAACTCAAGCGCGGCAAGCCCAGGCCGGGTTGCGGGGCTTCCAGCGCCAGCATGGCCTGGCCCATTTCCAGCATGGATTCCGACATATCCACCCCGCTTACCGCCACGCCGCGCCGCTGCATTTCCAGCGCGTGGCTGCCGGTGCCGCAACCCAAATCCAGCAAGGTTTTAGGGAAACAGCCGTTTTTGCGGAACACGGAAAGGATAAAATCCACCTCTGCGGCGTAATCTTTATCTTTATATAACAAGTTGTAATAACGGGCGTAATCGGCGAAGACCGGCATAGGGAATCAACCTCTGTAGTTTTTAATCAGTTCGCAAACCCGTTCAATATCCGCCGCTGTAAGGCCGCTGCCGCTGGGCAGGTAGAAGCCGTTATCGGCCAGCATGTCGCTTACCGGGTATTCGCCCGAACAGTCGCAGCCGTATTTTTGCAAGGCGGGCTGGCGGTGCATGCCGTTGAAGAACAGGCGCGTTTCCACGCCGTTTTCCGCCAGATGGGCTATAAGTTCCGCCCGGCTGCGGCCATATTCCGGCGTAAGGCAAAGGCCGTTCATCCAAAACACGTTGCGCCCGTTCGGCTGGTCTTTTTGCAGCAACACGCCGGGAATGCGCCCCAAAAGTTCACGGTAAAGCAGGCCGTGTTCAACGCGCAAGTCACGGTAATAATCGGCTTTTTCCACCTGGGCCAGGCCAATGGCGGCGTGCAGGTTGCTCATGCGGTAGTTGAAGCCTACATCCGCATGCAGGTAGGTGCGGGGAGAATCCAGCGGGAAGCAGATATTTTTGAAATAACGGCAGCGTTCCGCCAGCTTGTCGTCATTTGTAACCACCATGCCGCCTTCGCCCGTGGTGATGTTCTTGTTGGCGAAAAAGCTGAAGGCCGCAAGGCTGCCAAGTTTGCCGGTTTTTACGCCCACGAACTCCGCCCCGTGCGCCTCGGCGGCGTCTTCCAAAAGGGCGATGCCGCGCGGTTCCGCAAGAAGGCGCAAGGCCGCCATGTCGCAAGGGTTGCCGAAAATATGCACCGGCATAATCGCCTTGGTGCGCGGGGTAATTTTCGCTTCAACCGCTTTAACGTCAAGGTTCCAGGTGGCGGCGTCGGCCTCCACAAATACCGGCATGGCCCCGGTGTAACACACCGCAAACACTGACGAAGCCATGGTGAAGTCCGGAATTATCACCTCGTCGCCCGGCCCCACGCCCAGCGCCACCAGCGCCAGATGCAAGGCCACCGTGCCGTTGCACACGGCAATGCCGTGCTTTACGCCGCAATAGGCCGCAAAAGCCTTTTCAAATTCCGTAACATACTTGCCGGAAGAGGATATCCAGCCAGTGGAAACCGCTTCGGTAACATAGGCCAGTTCATTCCCTGCCAGAAGCGGGGAGCATACGGGAAGGAAGTTTGACATTGGCGTTATTTATCCTTGCAGTTGACCTTACAATCTTCAATTTGGGCAAAGCGCGTTTTATCCGCTTCCCCGGCGTAAGGTCCCTGTTTTACTTCAATAATTTCGCTTTCTTCAAGCATAACAAGCCCATGCCCGCCATGAGCCAGAAGCACCACGTCGCCCGGCTCCAACACCCGGCTTTCCAAGTACTCTCTACTCTCCGGGGCGTATAAGTCAAGCCGCACCTTGCCGCTTTTTATGAACAATACTTCCTGAGTCCATTCGATAGTACGCGGCACAGGGTTGTGGTCATGCGGGGCGATGGAATAGCCTTCCGGCCGCTTCATGTAGCCCAGCTGCTGCGAAAAGGTGCCCGGCGTAAGGAAATGTATGCCGGGTTGCGAGAAGGAGGCCCGAAGGATTATGGCCAGGGGGCGGTCTTGGTGGGTTATTGTTTCGATCATTGCTTGTTTTGCTTAAATTTATTTTTTAGGGTTACAAGCCACGGCATTGCCTGCTTAAGCTTCAATTTAGCAGCATATTTGATATCAGTCTTGGCTTTTTTTGTATAATCACACCCGGATAATCTGGAGCCAAGGCGTAGATAATGCAAATACCCCGGCCAACCGGTAAGGGCCTTGCCTGTTGCCGCCAGCACGCAATAATGATGAAATAGAGCTTCCGCCCCGGCAACCCGCAAAATTTCCTTGCGCCACTTGTTCACAACTTGCTCGTAGCCACGCAAGGCGCGGTAGTCGTCTTTGGAAATACTGTCTTCTTGTACTTCATACACAAACAAGGGCTTATCAACATAGCCAAAGGCGTAATGCCGAGCAAGAAGAAGCGATGTATCCCACTCTTGGTATGACGTAATGGTCGGGTCTGGAAAGCCAGCTTTTTCAAAGCATTCTTTTTTAGCCAGAAGCCCTTGATACATGGGGGACGGACACCTTAATAAATCAGCATAAACCTCACCTGCAACAGGCGGGATTGCAAACAGCTCGTCTTGCCCATTTCGTCTAAGCAATCCAGGGCCATGTATTACCGAAAAACCTTCTGCTGCCTTTTCCAATTGCCATTCAAGTTTTTGTGGCAGCCACCAGTCGTCGGAATCCAAAAAGGCCACCCAGTCGCCGGTTGCGGCCCGGATGCCGGCCGTACGTGCGGCCTGGGCCCCCTGATTGTATTGAAAACGAATAACTTTGCATTGCGGAAAGTGCTGTTCAACGATGCCTACTGTATCATCAGTTGATGCATCATCAACAACTATAATTTCTGAGGCAGAAACGGTCTGTTCCAATATCGACTGGATGGCGCGGCTGATTGAAGAGCTGCGGTTATATGCCGGGATTATGACGCTGATTGAAGGCATGAACTTATTTTCGCTTAATCAGGTGATATATTTTGCGAAGCGCCTTAATAGGTAAAGACGTCTTGATATTTTTCTTTATCGCCGAATAAAATGCAAACATACTGTAAACTTTGGTAGTATCTTTCTTCAACTTATGCGAAGCGTTGGCAATGATGCAAAACGTACCATCCACGTCACCATCATTACCCATCAAAGCGTAATTCTGAGCAGATTCCGGAGCTCCAACCCATCGCTCTCCAGTTCCACCAGGCACATGTTTATAGTCATGATTCTGATGTAAAATTGTAATACGCTCAGAACCATCAATTAGCGGTATACCACGCTTCAGTGTGGTACCCATCAGCCAGTTATCCCAACCTGGGCGCCCTATGCGAAATGGCCGCATATAATCAATCATGCCGCGCGGGAAAAGAAAATAATCTGAGCCTGTTGGCGGATGCGGCACTCCATTGGCCAGCCGTATTGCTTCCAGACAAGAAAATCCATTGGAAAAATCAAGAGCGTCTGCAACATCAACATTCCAACGAGAACCTACCAGAAGAAATCTTTGAAACTGCCTTGCTATCGCGTCTGCGACCAAGGCAAAATCTTGTGGCAATAAAATATCTGCATTGATGTAGCAAACCAAGGAAGTGCTAGAAAATGCCTGCGCTTTATTAAACATATCATCAAGCAGAGGAGTTCCATGCTCTGATAAGGCGATCTCAGGGATATGCTTAAAATTATACTGTTGCGCAGCTTCGGCTATTCCTGCATCTGGACCAAGCAAAATAACATCCGCGCTTTCTATGTTGAACCAATTATTAAGGGCATTATGTTGAATAAGCGCATTATGCCCCGTAAATGACTTTGGGCAACAAAATAATGTAACATTGCTCATTGCGCTAAAAACCTGCTTAAAATGTTATCCCGTATCCACAACTCAACGCCAATGCAGGGTGCGTCTTGTTTTTCAACGTACTTTCAAAGAGTTTCCATGCTACTGCTTACGCTACTGGCAAGTACAAATCATCTCTAAGGTAAATACAATTAGTAAAATCCTTATAGATTGGAATATAGCCAGACGAAATAAATTTTCTGTGCAAGCTCATTAATTCCTTATGAAGAAAAGTATATTCACAGCTAATGTCATGCAATTCAACAATAACCATTTGAATGCGCCATTTTTCTAGCGGGAAATCATATAACACCGCATGCTCAAACCCTTCCACATCAACAACGAGCAAATCAAAACCTGAAGGTACTCCTATGGTTTCTAGAAAATTATCTAGCACTTCAAGTCGTACTTTTTGCTTTTCTATTGCATCTGGAAGCTCTTCTCTTGCCCAATCTATATTTTGATAATTCTCTAGGCTGTCACTTCTAAGTGTCGAAATCGGTCCAAGGGTGGCAATCTCTATTTCTTCTCCCTGTTTTGAACCGATACCCGTATTATGAACTGTTACATTTTTATTTTTTGCATGTCGCGCACAACATTTTTCATAATATTCTTTAACTGGCTCTATATAGTGTCCAGTCCATCCCAAGTCAGCCAAGCAGGATGTATTGCTAACATATTCGCCATCAAACGCTCCCACTTCAACAAAAATTCCATCAGGTTTTTTTCCAAAAAATAATTCATATATTTCCGCCAGACGAGGAATTTGGCATGTTTCACTCACTTTATAGTAAGGCGTTTCTGTAGGCATGACAGAACCATCTACAACCATTTCGGCTTTCATCCCCAGCAATCTTTTTATGCATTTTTTTATTACTGACATCTGTGCTTCTCCTTCAAGGTTATTATTACAGCCATTCTAGTGGCAAAAGCGCATCCGTTTTTTCCTTAAATGCGTCCATAATCAGGTCAATATACTTACTTTTGCCTGGCAATAACAATGAGATATCTTCTATTTTTTTTATCGGATGATGCCAATCTCCACTCGACAAGGGGTAAATAGGTATAGGTTGACGATAAATATATACAAGTAGGTATTTTTGCGCAAGCTCTCGTTGTTGCGAGGAAAGAGGAGCAAGTGTTTCTATTGTATTTAGCCTAGATAAAAAATGCTTTACATCAGGTGAGTCATAAGTAAAACCTCTACAGGTATACAAGAATCTTCCTGCTGTAACTACTGGTTTGCCTAACGCCGCAACCTCTAAACCGCTTGTGCCTCCCGCAGTTATGGCCACATCAACTAACTCAAAAAAATCAAGCGGGGAAAATGGAGAATCATATGGGATAATTTTTATATGAGAAGGCAATTCTGGATAATGTTTACGGAGCAATTCTATTGTCCTGGCAGCTGGAGCCTCCTTCCTTTCCACTGGATGGATCTTGATCAACCATTCAATATCTGGCTTATCTAGCATGACCTTAACGGACTCAAGAAGAAACTCATCATAACTTTCAAAAATAAGCCCAGTATATTCACACGACACATCCCAACGGAGCTGAGAAAAAAATATCGCGATGGGTTTTGATACATCAATGTTATAATATTCTACCAAGGCATTCTTATTCGCTTGTGCTTCTGGCAATAATCCTGCTATATCGTTAAACTTATCTATTTCTCTGCGATATCTTTCATCATAGAATCGCTCTACTATTTCAACATTTCGTTCCGTCCATGTTTCAGATGCTATACTTGCCCAAGCCGCGTCTTTTAAAGTTGGCCCTACACCTAATGATTTTTTATCTAAAGAAAAAAAGGTCATTTTATTGGCCTGATGTGCTGACTGGTAGCAAAAAACATGAACACCGTTGGCAAGTGCAGATTTGTAGGCCGGACCGTAATCTGTATAAGCACATTGCAGCATGAAAAGCGATTCTGGCTGTAGTTCTTTGAAGATTATATTTGATGCCAGCAAATTGCAGACTGCATCATACGCAAATTCTTTAATATGAACCGGTTTCATTATACTAAAAGTTGCAGATTTATAAAACCGGATAAGGCCTGAAATAAGTACATCAGACAAATCTTGCCCTGCATAAGAAAATTTTTTCGCTTCTTCTATAGTTGTTGGCATTTCCGAATAAATTTTCTTTAGATCATAACTGGCCAAAAAATCACTTAATAACGTATATGAAAATCCCATACGTTCAAGAATATTCGCATGTTTTTGCTGACAAGCGGCACAGTTTTTACCCCAAAAATCAACATCTATATTTTCTTCTACGCGAAAAGCACATGCTGGAGCAACACCATCACACAAAATAAAATGCGGTTTATAGCCTCTAAGTTCTAAAGCAAGAGCAAAATATGATTCCATTTTACATAGTTGAATATAACCACCGTGATGCCAGAATAATACCTTTTTCTCATTATCAGGCAAGGCCTTCTTGCGGCAAAAGCGTATTTGTCTTTTTTCTTTATATTCCCTCAGGTGGTACCGAACAACATCTTTTATATTTTTTATATCCATATAAAATGTCTTACCCTATTGCTATAGATTACCCTGCAAGCATATTGCAGAAAAGTTGTTCTCGAAAAATATGCAGCAGTTAAAAATGCGCTTGGCTGGCACCGTTTATCGCCAAATTGGACATCAGCTTGCCTGCTCCTTTAGTAAAACCTGAGCCATAAGTTCCGCAGCTTCCCAATCTTCCGGCGTATCTGTGTCCTGCACAAGTTTGCGGGGCAGAACAACCGGGCGCGTTTCAGGAATTATCAAGCGCTTCTCAAGCTTGAAGTCACCAACGTTCACCCAATAAAATTGTCCGGCATCATGATAAAATTCAGGTAAATCCTGTGAACGGGTCAATCCATATTCCGGCCAGTTAAAGGCCACGGCTCCGTCGGAACAAACCTTGAACCCGCGCAAATATATCTCTTCCGCTACACTATAAAAAGAAAGTGGGCGTTTCATATATACCGATGGCATCCAGGCCTCGCGCACTGCGAAAATTTGTGTTGTATGCCATGCCATCTTGCTATCAGGCTCTGCAAGGGGATGTCCCTCTTCCGTGAGGCTGGCCTGGCATATGCAACTCTACTCATTCACAAGCAAACCAGATTTCTTTCGATATTATCCATGACCAGTGGAAAAAAAAATAATATCTGGCGGAATTTCTTCCAAAAATTTTAATGCTAATTCTTCAGGCGCAAAAATTTGCCTTATGCTGATGCCCGTTGCCTTTTCAATTCGCAAACCCACACCGGCATACAACGGGCGCGAAAAAGCGATAAGGCATGAAGCAATACTCTTACCAAACACCCCGCAACAAGACGAATCCCTCTGCCGCCACGTTACCACATTGGCTACCGCGCAATCTTGCAAGATGCTCCACCGCTTCATGGCTTCTGGGATGCGGCCATGGCCGCATTTCCGAAGCATAAGCAGCTAAAGCCTTTTGCTTTAATTCCAAAAATTGTTCTATGTCAATATATACAGTCGGCTGAAATGGCATACCCAGCCCAGGCGGGCTATATTCGGTGCTTGAAAGTACTTCAAAGGCCAGGATAGCCGGTACTTTTACGCCTGGTAATGGCCTGAAGGCAGTCATGACCGCACGGTTTGTGATTACATGATCAAGGTTAAGATCGCCACTGTGGTGAGTAAAAACAATGTCGGGCTGGAACTCTTCCGCAACAGCCTCTATTTTCTTGATCACCTCCAGCAAGCAGATGGAATCAAAGCGATTATCCGGCAATGAGGCGAAATAAACTTCCTTTATTCCCAAAACTTCAGCGGCCTTCAACGCCGATGCCTGGGCCTCAGCGCGCACCTGTCGTGCGAAGGCGTCTTCATTCTCTCTGGCAAGCGGCCCTTCGCCAAGCAGCAAAATGCGTACATGGCACCCCATTGCCTGCAAGCGGGCCAGAGTGCCGCCGCACCCCAGTGTTTCATCATCCGGGTGCGCGGCCACGACAAGTACATTTCTTGCTTTTAAATTCATTGCGCCGCCAACGCAACATTTTTACTTAGTATGTCCCCAAGGCATGCAGGCGCAACATTGAACAACATATCTACAGAAGAAAGAAATGGCACAAAGCCTGGGCGCGTCTGTGGATATTCAAACGGTATAAAGTCGTGAAAAAGCACTTTAATGCCAGCCTGCTTAAACGCGTTCAAGTCCAAATAATTTCTCCCGAACGGCCCTGATATGTAAGTATCCGCACCCACCTCGCGGCAAAGGTTCAAAACCAATTCCGCTTTCTGCCCATTGGCGTGTAATGAGGAACTTTTTATATACTCACT
This sequence comes from Desulfovibrionaceae bacterium, assembly GCA_031552315.1. Classification (GTDB taxonomy): domain Bacteria; phylum Desulfobacterota; class Desulfovibrionia; order Desulfovibrionales; family Desulfovibrionaceae; genus JAVBMP01. Next base: position 13,143 of record JAVBMP010000097.1, read on the forward strand.
TTTGCAACCAAACGCATCCAATAGATATTGTGTACTGTTATCAAGAACATCAGATAGCATTCGATGTTCCTTAATATAAAATCTTTCAAAAAATTCTTTATGCAAGCTAAAAAATGGCGCTTTCGCATAGCTTTGCGCAATGGTCATCCAGTGTTTACGCGTCCATGCTACTTGTTTATTGATGCAAAGTTCCTTAATTAATAGCGAACTGGAGCTTTTAGTTGCCAAGGGAACAGTCAGCCATGTTGGGCCATTAGAAGCAAGCACCTTATTTCTGTTTGTAAACTGCGTCTTGCTGTGCCAATCTATTTTTACATGATCCAGCACGATATGAACATCGGCGCACATGGCACGTTGAATGTAGCCAAGCCAAGGCAGATACGCTGGCTGCATAATTGTCGCGCGCATTAATTTTTTTCCTTATATAAGTATATCGTAAAATCCCTTGGATGATAGTCGTGGCGCAAAACAACCCACGGCGATAACGTTCTGCAAAATTCGACGACCTGTAAGGGGTCGGCATAAAATTCATTTTCCTCTTTGTCGCTCGCCCAACTGCTTAGCGAGTTGAAGGCAAGGGCGATGTTAGAAACTTTATACATGGACACTATCAGTTCCTTCATAACAAAAAACGCGTCACAGCCAAGGAGATAAAAAATTCCGTTTGCTGTAACTATATCAAACGATTCAGATGGTGGAACTTCCAAAATATTCTGCTGGCGCAACACCAAACTAGGGTGCAGTGCCTGCGCATAGCTAATCATTTCCGCACTTAAATCATAACCTGTATAAACCAATTTTCGATGACGTTTATGCAAAAAATCTGCAAAATCTGCAAAACCGCACCCTATGTCAAGCAAACTTTTTTCCTTTCCACGCAATACTCCAGATAAAACCGAAAACTTTATCTGCTGCGACTCCGCATGCCCATAGTCGCATGCCTTCGGATCATGTCCATGTTGTTTGACAAGCTTATCATAATAGCTAGCTATTTCTTCTGTTTTTTTCATTTACTCGTCCTCTGAAGACAAGAACATAGCGAATCAACAATATAGTCAACCTGTCGCTCTGATATAGATTGATTGAAAGGTAAAGAAATAATTTTTCTGTACGCCAACGAACTAACCTGGAATGAGCGATGCACATTTAAAAGCCAATTTTCAGCTGGCTTTACTGCATAAATTCCAGCCTTACCCAGCAATTTTATGCACTGCGATGCTGAAAGCTTATTAAGCATCACTGAAAACCGATACCAAATCCTAGGAACAGTAATGTCCGGCAAAAAAAGCAGTCCTTTCTCGGCACATGGCAACAATTTACTATGATACAGCTCTGCCAATTTTTGACGAAATAGGACATTTCCAGAAAGATGTTTTATACGGTTTCTAGCCAAAGCAGCTTCAATATCCGTCATTTTTTCGTTACCGCGTAAAAAATGTGGAGGTTGATCTGCATAGTCGCGAAATTTTCGCATCCTCCGCGCTTGGCGGACACCATTAGTCATTATTATCCCTCCTTCACCGGCACCGAGAAATTTCGTGGAATATAGTGATGCTATTGCCAAGTCTCCTTGACTACCTAATGGCCTTGACAGCCCTGCAACAGTCCCAAAACCATGGGCACAATCTTCAATAAGTGGCACCCCCATATGTGAAAGGGCATTAATTGGAGCAGGGTATCCATACATATGCACTGCGAGTATGGCTTTGGTACGCTGCGTAATTTTTGCCTCCACAGAATTCGGATCGAGTACCCACGAAGAAAATAGAACATCCGCAGGAACTGGTATCGCGCCGAGAGCCAACACTGAGTTTGGCAACGCAACACAAGAGTAAGCTGGAATAATTACTTCATCACCCCGGCTGACTCCGATTTCCATAAGTGCTAAACGGATGGCAGATGAACCTGAAGCAACGCAAACACCGTGCTTCCGCCCCATCAGCGCTGCTATTTCTTTTTCCAAAGCCGCAACTTCCGATCCACATGACCATTGCCCAGAGGCGACTACGCGTGCAACAGCTTCGGCATCTCCCGCCGCCGCGACGACGCGGTTATGAAGGATAGGGAGCATCAATGCTCCATTGCTATCGTACATTTTTACACATCAGACAAAATCCTCTATTGCGAATGGAGTGCCTGCAGATACGCTACGGGCAAGTGTCCTGCCTTCAACCCAAGAGGCAGATTTAGGCCGTAACCCTGTGCCTGGTCTGCGGAATTCGATATCTTTGGCAACAATAACATGTCCTGCTGGCAGCTCCGTACTTGCCACGCAAGACAACATGAACTGTTGCCGATTTTGCTCCTCCACCGGGGTTGGGCCTATCGCTGCACAGCCAAGTTGTTTTTCAATATTTCGCACAGAACTTACTAAGAGCTTCAACTCTTCAGGATCGGCAGAAAATCTGTGGTCTGGGCCATCCAAATTTTTATCCAGCGTGAAGTGCTTTTCAATCATACAGGCACCCAGCACAGTTGCGCCAATCGCCGCAATAACTCCTTCTGTGTGGTCTGAAAACCCTACAGGACAACCAAAGGCATCACGCAATGCGGGAATTTTACGCAAATGGGTATCTGGTGCCGGCGTTGGATATGAAGAAGTGCAATGTAACAAAAATAATTCCTTGCCACCTGATTTTTTGAACACACGGACTGCGTCATCTATCTCACTCAAGGTCGCCATCCCAGTTGAAAGAATAACTGGCAACCCGCTCTCGGCCATTGATTGAATGAGTGGCAAATGCGTCAAATAATCTGAGCCATTTTTTATATATGCTACGCCCGCTTTTTGTAAAATAGCAACCCCATATTTACTTGTTGGCGTACTGCAAAAAAGGATACCTTCTTTTCTACAAGTTTCCGCCAGAAACAACACGTTCTCATCTGTCAATTCGCAACGTTTGAACATTGCATACTGCGATTCTGTGACCTGTTCGCCACGCGATATGTATGTATAGAGCAAACCTGCGTCGCTGAGGAAGTCTTCTGTTTTGTAATTTTGAAATTTTATCACATCAGCCCCTGCCGCCTTGGCAGAGCGAATTGATTCAACTGCAAGATTCATATCGCCATTGTGGTTAATGCCTATTTCAGCAATAATAATACAGTGGTGATGTTTAAGGGAAAAATTGTTCACGGATGCCTCTGTGCATTGCTTGCGGAAAAAAATAAAAACCGTTTTCCATTGATATGCTCCATGCTAACGCACCTAAAGCCCACCTTATTAAACATGCGCTGTGAAGCTATATTATCTTCCAAAACCAAAGCCTCAATATCAATCGATGGAAATGCCTCCCAAAACAAATGACAAGCAACACTTAAAAGCCTTGAACCCAATCCTTGGCCTCGGTATTCCCTTGCCAAAAGGACAGAAAGCCTAACGGCAGATTCACTATTTTTTTCAAAGCGTATGTACCCTGCGAATTTTTTATTGTCTACTTCAATTATCCAAAAAGGCAATGCCGAAGTTAAGCGTGTGGCATACCAACGCTGGTGTTCTTCCCAAGGCACATGGGCAGGATTCTGGGCAAGCGAACGCATCTCTGGTTCGTTAACCTGTTCCCACAAATTGCGACAGTCCTCCGGAGTAGCCGCACGCAAATACTGTCCAAGGATTTCAAATAGCTTCAAGATGGTTAGCATTGCCCCCATTCCTGAAACCAAAGAACGAGCACGCAAAGATTGGCTGGTTCGTAACAAGTATCCGGCTTTCCCCAATAGCAAGCAAAATGTGTCACAAGAAAATGTAGACGCAACTTGTTGACTGCTTAACCCCACAACCACACCTTCTTGGTTTTCCGCCATTTCCACAGTCAGAAAAGACACACCAAGACAGCACAGTTCCCAGCAGGTGCTCCCGCCTGCGGTGACGCACAAATCCGTTTCCAGCAACAGGGCGGGCATATCGTCCACGCGACGGAGAATTTCCAGCTTGGCCGGACAATTTTTCAGGCATCCGCGAATTTTTTCTTCCGGCATGGCACCGGCAATCACCCGCAGAGTGCGGCCAGCCAGTTCCGGCAAATTGAAATCCAGTGCAAGCTTCGCCAAGTGTTCAGAAAAATCACCTCCGCCCAAAGTGAGCAGGATATTTTGCGGCTGTTCCGGCAGAATGCGATCTTCTGCCTCTTTACGGGCTTCACGGAATTCCCGGCGCAGCAGCGCATATTTTGGGCCTAACAACTTTTGCCCTATATCGCCGGTATATGCCAATTCTTCCGCGCCGATATTCTGGTTCAACAAAATATCGCAAGAATATTCCGGCAGATGGGCGTAGTCATCTATCACCAGCAGCTTGTAACCGATTTCACGCACAGCCTTTTGACAATCTGGCCCGAAGTGGTAGCCATCAAACACCAACCAGTTGTCTTTACCGGGGCTTTCCTGCGGCAAGGTCTGCAAGAACGCCAGTAATTCTTGCGGATTTTCCTGTTTCGGCACAGCCCTGGCTCTGTGGGCGAAGCCTATTTTTTCCTGCGCCAAGCGTTCCCGCACCCAAGGCACTTCAACCCGCCCGGCAAGACGCACGTCAAGCCCCTGATCTTGCGCGGCCTGCGCCAAGGCGAGGCAACGCATAACGTGCCCCGTGCCCATTTGAGGGGTTGCGTCGGCCAAGATGGTAAGCACGATTTTTAGCCTCTCTTTTTTAACAACACTTGGGCCATAAGTTCGGCAACTTCCCAGTCCTCTACTGTGTCTATGTCCTGTACAAGCTTGCGCGGCAGAATCACAGGGCGAGTTCCAGAAACAACAAGACGCTTTTCCCGCATGAAGCTTGCAACATTTACCCAGTAAAATTGGCCAGCGTCATGGTAAAATTCTGGCAAATCCTGAGAACGTGACATTTCATATTCTGGCCAATTGTACGTTACACTGTTATCCTCATGCCGCTTGAATGCGCGGAGTATAGGAAAATCAAATGTAGTGACTGACAGGGCTGCCGGAGCATGACGTTTAACCAGCAAATCCAAACCGTCACGCAGGTATGCGGCGTGTAAAAACGGAGCTGTGGGGTAAATGCAACAGGCATATTCAGGTAGCTGCGCATTTTCGGATAACCATTCTAATGCGTGCAAAAAAACAGGCGCCGTGCCTACATGGTCATCAGACAGCTCCGCAGGGCGCATAAAGGGTACTTCTGCACCAAAAACACGCGCTATCGAAGCAATTTCTTCAGAATCTGTCGAAACAATAACCCGGTCAAAAATGCCGGAGCTCAACGCGGCCAGCAGCGACCACGCAATCATGGGCTTGCCGTGAAACAGTCGGATATTTTTGCCGGGGATACGTTTTGAGCCACCACGGGCGGTTATTATCGCTATAGTCATACTATTTTCTCAGCCGTTTTCTCAATTATAAAATTTCTGGCGAGGCATTGCCAACGCCATCTGACGTACTGCAACATTCATTGGCAAGATATGAATTGAGCGCAAAGCCGCGCAACTAGTCAACGGGCTTGCTAATAGCTCCCTCTTGGCCCCAGCGGACGAACTCGTCGCAGTCAACTTCATATTTACTGCCTAAAATAGCATAATCCCCAAACAAACAAGGAATATTCCTAATAACTGGGTACATTATCTTGGCATCTTTGGCAAAATAAATTTCACCCATATCTGTCAGCGAGGTATGTGTAACTGGGCACTGAAAAGGTTCTTGGCAGGTGGAAGCCGCTGTTGCATCTTTTTTTATTACCAACACTGAAGTATTATTCAACGGGTTTAAAAATGCCTTCATGGGGGCATAGTCTATAACTTGATAGCCCAGTTTTTTTGCCGTACCATAAAGATCTTTGATATAGCCGTGATATTCCATGCGGTTCTTACCTTCTTCCGAAGCCATGCTATAGTCAGGTTCAAAAAGAAAAAGATATTTTCGTGTCACTCTATATAGTTCTTGCAAAATGGCTTCTTCCTTACCCCCGTTGGGTTCGATTGCATGAGACGTGTAAACAGCATCTATTGAATTGGGCGCTAACGGTATTTCAAGCAAGTCACCTACAAATACTTTGCTTCCCGCGATATTTCCACAGCGCAAAAGCGCGTTAGCGAATAAGGCTCTGGACCATGAGATATCAAAGCCGTATTTGGCGATCTTCTCCAAATTGGCCTTACGGATTACAGAAAAAAATGTAGTTCCATCTCCAATTCCGGCTTCAAGAATTGAAGTTATATCCACGTACTGCCTTATATAATTAGCAATTTCATCTGTATACGCTTCATATTTTTCCATATTTTTATAGTATGCACTAATGTAACTTCCCGCCTGAAAATCATAACTTACCAAGATTGCTTCTTTTGTATTATGCGAATCCTTGTCCATATAGCGAATTATATTTTCGCCATTGCGATACGCTTCTTGAATTTCTTGAATCATAGATAGCTTTTTCATATATCTCCCTAACTACAACACATGAATTACACACAGCAATTAGCACCTGACAGCTGGTACGCGTGGAAATGTGCGCATTTAACTTATTTTGAAAGCACAAACCACGTTGTGTCGTCATGTTTTCTAAGCCTTGGGTCACGCCGGTAAGTACACCCATAACCCACCAGCTTCACATCTGGATACATATCCATTATGTCCCCGGCAAAATCACGTTTGTATAGTCTGTCGGAGTTGCCGCGATAAGGTATTTCAACCGGAGTGGGGTTATAATATTCCGCAACAACAATATATTTTGTGGACGCTTCGTACATAAGCTTGTATACTGCGGGCAAAAATTCGGGGTTAATATGTATCATTACCCCGGCGGTGAAAACCATGTCCCAGCGCCTGCCAGCGGGAGAATATTCAAGGATCGAATTCTCGATCACCTCGGCGCCGCCCCAAGCCCGCAGCCTTTCCGCCGCATTGGCGTTTATTTCTATCCCGGTCAACAGGCTCTGGGGTGAAAGCAGCTTCAAGGCCCTTAAATTCGGCCCGACATTGGCGCCTAGTTCTAAAATATCTTTGAGCCCAATGTTCACATATTTAAGAATGTCCGCCCACATGGCTATTTTTGCGGCCATGTGCTCCGGCTCTACGTCATTCCGCCCGATATATTCATTGCCGAAATCCCCGGCCCAGAAGGCTTCTTGCTCTGTTTTATAATTCTTTGACATTATTTCTCCAAAAGGGTTACAACCCTCTCCACATCGCCAGCCGTCATTCCGGGCCAGAGCGGGAGCGTTAAAATTTCTTTGTATGCGGCCTCTGCCACGGGGCAAAGGCCTTCTTTGGTGCCAACAACTTCTTTGTAGTAGGGGTGCAGGTGAACCGGGACGTAATGCACATTTGCGCCTATGCCGTTGGCCCGCAATTTTTGGAAGGCCGCATCACGTTCCGGTGTGCGCACAACGTACAGGTGATAGGCGTGTTTGGCGTCCGGGCGTTTGACAAGTGGCATGACGCGTGAAGCGGCAAGAGATTTGCCGCCTGCGCCAGCAAAAGCCTTGTCGTACATTTGCGCCAGTTCATTGCGTTTTTGCAGCCATTCCGGCAGCTTTTTGAACTGGCTGGAACCCAGAGCGCACTGAATGTCTGAAATGCGATAATTGTAGCCCAGGCTGGTCATTTCATAGAACCAGCCGCCGGATTTTTCCCGCTGGCTGGCCGTGGTGGTTATGCCGTGGCCGCGAAAGTGGCGCATTTTTGTTGCCAGGGCTTCATCATTGGTCATGCACATGCCGCCTTCACCGGTGGTGATGTGTTTGACCGGGTGAAAGCTGAACACGGAAATATCCGCCAGCGTGCCCACTTTACGGCCCTTGTATTCCGCGCCTATGGCGTGGCAGGCATCCGCAACCAGAGGCAGATGGTGTTTGTCGGCTATGGCGCGCAAGGCGTCCCAGTCGCAGGGTTGCCCGGCGTAATCCACCGCGATTATGGCTTTTGTTCTGGGAGTGATGGCAGCTTCAACCGCTGCCGGGTTTATAAGCAGGGTTTCCGGTTCCACATCGGCGAAAACCGGCTTGCCGCCTTGAAAAAGTACGCAGTTGGCGCTGGCCGCAAAGGTCATGGGCGGCACAATGACTTCATCGCCCGGCCCTACGCCCAAGGCGAACATTGCGGCATGCAGGGCCGCCGTGCCGTTGGCAACGGCAACGCCGTATTTTGCGCCGGTAAAGGCGCAAACATCCGCTTCAAAGCGTTCCACCGCCGGGCCGGTGGTAAGCCAATCGGATTTCAGGGTTGCGACAACTGCCGCAATGTCGTCAGCATCAATAATCTGTCTGCCGTAAGGCAAAAACGCTTCACTCATATGTTTCGGGGCCGCTATTTTACGGCGAAGCCCTGCTCCTTTAAGGTCTTGCGCAAATCTTCCACGCTAAGCCAGCTGTCATTCAAGCCGGAGTTATATTCAAAACCTTCTTGTACCAGCTTGCCTTCCGGCCCTCTGTACTTAAAGGTTTCCGGCTTGATGACGTAGTATTCGCCAATATCTATGGTGTGGCGGGAATCTTCCGCCGTGATCATGGTTTCATGGATTTTCTCACCGGGACGAATGCCTACTTCAACGGTTTTCATACCCGGAGCGATGGCCTCGGCCAGGTCGGTGATTTTCATACTGGGGATTTTTGGGACGAATACCTCGCCCCCGCCGGAAAGTTCAAAGGCGCGCAGCACCATATGGATGCTCTGCTCCAGAGTAATCCAGAAACGGGTCATGCGGGTGTCGGTAATGGGCAAGGGGCCGCCGGCGTCGCGTTTGTCAATAAAAAACGGAATAACGCTGCCCCGGCTGCCCATGACGTTGCCGTAGCGCACCACGCTGTAAACCGTGTCACAGGCGGTAAAGGCGTTGGCGGCCACAAAAAGCTTGTCAGAACAAAGCTTGGTGGCGCCGTAAAGGTTCACCGGGCTGACGGCTTTATCTGTAGAAAGGGCCACAACCTTTTTCACGCCAACATCCGCGGCCACATTCACTATATTTTCCGCGCCGGCGATATTTGTCTTGATGCATTCAATGGGGTTGTATTCCGCTGCCGGAACCTGTTTGAGGGCCGCCGCGTGAATAACATAGTCCACCCCCTTGAAGGCCCGGTACAGGCGTTCCTTGTCGCGCACATCACCTATGAAATAGCGGATGCAGTCATACTTCTGTTCTGAAAAGGTCTGCGCCATTTCAAATTGCTTAAGCTCGTCACGCGAAAAAATAATCAGGCGTTTCGGTTTGTAGTTGCGCAAAATGACTTCTGTGCATTTTTTGCCAAAAGAGCCGGTGCCGCCAGTTATTAGAAGTGTTTTACCGTTGAACATGTTTTCCCTTATATTATACAAAGTACTACAACATTATATTTTGTCTACGCGGACGCCTCTTCCGCCAGCGCCTTTTCCGCCTTCAAGGCCGCCGTGTATTCCGGCAGAATTTCCGTGGTGCCGCCGGAACGGTGCACCGCGCCCTTTTCCATCCAGATTATTCTGTCGCAGCCTTCCACGGTGGTCAGGCGGTGCGCGATTATAACCATTGTCACCTGGCTGCGCAAGGACATTATGGTCTCATGAATGGCTTTTTCATTTTTCATGTCCAGGGCGCTGGTGGCCTCGTCAAAAATTATCAGGGCCGGGTTGCTGTAAAGGGAACGGGCAATGGCCACGCGCTGGGCCTGCCCGCCGGAAAGGCGCACGCCGCGTTCACCCAGCATGGAATCTATGCCTTTTTCCAGGTCGTCCACAAAATCCAGCGCGGCCATGCGGCAGCATTCCAGCACCCGGTCCCGGTCAATTTCCTCTCCCCAGCGGGAAAGGGCTATGTTTTCGGCCAGCGAGGCGTCAAGAATGTAGGGGGCTTGCGCCACATAGCCGATATGGCCCAACCAGGCGCAGGCATTGTCTTTGGTAATTTCCACCCCGTCCACCAGCAATTTGCCGCTGCAGGGCGGAATAAGGCCGGTCAGGATGTTCACCAGGGTGCTTTTGCCCGCCCCGGAAAGACCCACCAGGCCAAGCATTTCACCGGGGCGAATACTGAAGGAAACGCCGTTCACCGCGCTTTGTCTGGCCTTGGGGTAGCTGAAGCGGATGTCGTCCAGGCGAATTTCCTTTGTGAAATTCACAAGCGCCGTGCGCTCGTCAAAGTCCGGCAGCATTTCCGGTTGCAATTTTTGCTCCAGCTCCACCAGTTCAACCACTTTATAAAGGTAGGGTAAACCGGCCCGCAAGGCGGTAAGGCTGTCCACCAGGCTGTTGGCTACCGGCAGGGTGCGCCAGGCGGCGGCGGCCATAAAGCCCATGATGCCGGAAATACGCGCCATGCCCGCGTCCTGGGCGAAAAGCAAAAAGCACATTACCACCAGCAGGGTGCTGAAACCCATTACCTCCAGCGAAGAAACCGGCAGGCGCGCAATGGTTTGCTGGCGCACCCTGGCGGCTGTGGTATCTTCAAGGCGCTGGGCGTAACGTTCAAACAACAAATTTTCCCGCCCGTACATGCGCATTTCTTTCAGCCCGTGAATGGCCATTTGCTGAATGACATGCGAAGCGAAGTCGGCCCGGTAAACATCGGCGGCCTTGCTGTCCAGCACGCGGCGCAGGCTTTTGACAATAATTGTGCCGCCTATGCCCAGCACGCAAACGAAAATAAGCGACGGCACAGGGGAAATACTGATCAGACCCAAAAAAATTGTCAGGCCCATCAAGAGGTTGCTGAAAACCTGCAAGCCTATCATCAGGGTGCCGGCCAGGGTCTGGCTGGCACTCAGGCCGAAAAACAGTTCCGAAGTGCCGGTTTGCAGCACCCAAATGTACGGGGAGCGCAAATAAAAATGCAGCAAATGATTGCGGATGCCGTTCCCGATGCGCTCAGAAAAGCTGGTCAGGTGCCATTGCTGAAAAACCAGCAGCAGACGCTTCAAAAAAATGGCCAAGGTTATAAGCACAAGGCAGCCCAGAGCCAGGTAACGCGGGTCATTGAAAAGGTGGAAAGTGTGCCCTTCTTCCAGCCAGGCGGCGGGCAAGAAGCGCAGAACGGCCTCAAAAGAACCGAAAATAGCCGCCAGCAAGGCAACGCCGCCGGTAATGGCCAGTTCGGTGCAGGCCATTATAACCGACAAAACAAGCAGGCCCAGGAAACGTTTTTTTTCCGATTTGGGTATAAGCGGAAACAGAACCTTTAACGCGCCGAAAACTGAGGCGGATCCGCTCATGCCCTGACCTCGCTCTGGGCCGCGAACCATTCGCAAGTCCGCTTCAGCCCTTCATCCAGCGAGGTTTCGGCCTGCCAGCCAAGGGCCGTCATTTTGCTTACATCAAGAAGCTTTTGCGGGGTGCCGTCCGGCTTTGCCGGGTCAAGGGTTATGCGCCCGGCATAGCCCACGGCCTGGGCCACTTTGCCCGCCAGTTCGCGGATGGTCAGGTCGCTTCCGCAACCGATGTTCACATGTTCGGGGGCGGAATAGTTGCGCATTAAAAAGATCAGGGCATCGGCCAGGTCGTCCACGTAAATAAATTCCCGGCGCGGGGTGCCACTGCCCCAAATGGCCACTTCCGGCGCGTTGGCGGCTTTGGCCTCATAAAAGCGGCGGATCAGGGCCGGGATGACGTGGCTGTTTTCCGGGTGGAAGTTGTCGCCAATGCCGTAAAGGTTGGTGGGCATGGCGGAAATGGCGTCAAAGCCGTGCTGGCGGCGGTAGGCCTGGCAAAGCTTGATGCCGGCGATTTTGGCAATGGCATACCATTCATTGGTGGGTTCCAGCGGGCCGGTCAGCAGATATTCTTCCTTGATGGGCTGCGGGCAAAGCTTGGGGTAGATGCAGGAAGAACCAAGAAAAAGCAGTTTTTTCACGCCGCTACGCCAGGCCGCGTCAATAATGTTGGTTTCCATCTGCAAATTGTCGCGAATAAAATCAGCCGGGTAGGTATCATTGGCATAGATGCCGCCCACCTTGGCGGCCGCCAAAAACACATAGGCCGGGCGTTCCTGTTCAAAAAACTCCCGCACCGCGCCCTGTTCACGCAAGTCCAGCTCCGCACTCTTGCGGGTGACAATATCGCTTGCGCCCTCGGCCTCAAGGCGGCGGCAAATGGCGGAACCCACCATGCCGCGATGCCCGGCCACATATATTTTTTCATGCAAATTCATGAGACTGGGCCTCCCGGCCAAGGCATAGTTAGAGCTTGTCCACAAAACAATCCGGCAAGGGCGAACCTTTATTCGTTGTAGGCGAAAGACTTGAAGCCCGCCACGTTGCACACATTGTCGCGCATGGCCAGGGTAAGGTCTTCACGCACCATTTCAGTAACCATTTCCTCAAAGGTGATGCGGGGCACCCAGCCAAGTTTTTTGGCGGCGTTGGTGGGGTCGCCCAGCAGGGTTTCCACTTCCGTTGGGCGGAAGTAGCGTTCATCAACCCGCACAATCACGTCGCCGGGCTTCAGGGTGCAGCGCACGCCGCTTTTGCCGGACGCCAGCTGGAATTTTTCCTGGTCAACCGCGGCCACGGTGCCAGTTTCTTTAATGCCTTCGCCTTTCCAGTCCAGCTTTATGCCCAGTTCCGCCGCGGCCGCGTTCACAAAATCGCGCACGGAAAACTGCCGCCCGGTGGCTATGACAAAATCTTCCGGAACTTCCTGCTGCAACATAAGCCATTGCATTTCAACGTAATCTTTAGCATGGCCCCAGTCACGCAGGGAATTCATGTTGCCCAGGAACAGGCAGTCGGCAAGGCCAATAGCCATACGGCTAAGGGAACGGGTGATCTTGCGGGTGACAAAGGTTTCCCCGCGCAGGGGCGATTCATGGTTGAAGAGTATGCCGTTGCAGGCGTACATATTATATGCTTCACGGTAGTTTACTGTTATCCAGTAGGCGTAGAGTTTGGCGCAGGCGTAGGGGGAACGCGGGTAGAACGGGGTTCTTTCCGTTTGCGGAATTTCCTGTACCTTGCCGAAAAGTTCGGAGGTGGAGGCCTGATAGAAGCGGGTTTTCTTTTCCATGCCCAGAATACGTATGGCTTCCAGCAGGCGCAAGGTGCCAAGGCCGGTCACATCCGCCGTATATTCGGGTGATTCGAAGGACACCTTCACATGGCTTTGCGCGGCCAGGTTATACACCTCATCCGGCTGACATTCCTGAATAATACGCACAAGGTTGGAGGTATCGGACATATCGCCATAGTGCAGGATGAAGCGGCGGCTGGTCTGGTGCGGCCCCTGGTAGATATGGTCCACACGATCCGTGTTGAAAAGAGACGCCCGGCGCTTGATGCCGTGCACCTCATAGCCCTTGGCAAGAAGAAATTCGGAAAGATAGGCCCCGTCCTGGCCGGTAACACCGGTAATAAGCGCGCGTTTCAAGTTTCACCTCTATAATTGCTATGCTTGTGCCCCCGTCATGATGGCGGCAGGCTGCCTGAAAAGACGTAAATTTTTAGCACAGACCTTCATCCAAGGCAAGGGAAAGCTGTGCAAGTATCTTCGCAAGAATTGTGCAAGCATGTGCAATCCGGTTCATCATCCCGGCGAAGAGGCAAACCCCTTGCTGAAAAAACAATCAATAAACATACGTAGATATACTTAACAGACGCGCCGCATTTATTCTGGCACGCTTGTTGCTTTTAGACATGTGAACCTGACGCCCCTCAGGTGAAGTTTGAAAATGGAGTTATTATCATGTGTTGCAGACCTCTTAACCATTAACCGGCAGTTATTGATAAATTGCCTGTATTTGGAGGAACAATGAAAAAGTTTATTTTGCCTTTGGGTCTTATCCTGCTGACGGGCCTGTTTGCTTCAACCGCCCTGGCCGGGCCGCATGGCAGATACTATGACGGGTATCGCGGCGATGGCGGATGCCAGGCTTACTACCAGAGCATCCCGCCGGAAAAGCGTGAGGCTTTCAACAAGATCACCCAGGAATACACGGACAAAAGCGCGCCCATACTCCACAACCTTTGGGCCGAACGCCAGGAATTGGACGCCCTTTCCCGCAACCCCAGCACCAAGCCGGAGCAGCTTAGCAAGATTACCAGCGACATGCGCGCGCAACGCAGCCAGCTTTTCGACCTGCATAAAGAAATGCGCGCCCGTGTGGAAAAAGAACTGGGCATAACCATGCCCGCGCACACAGGCGGCTGGCATAACGGCGGCGGCCGGGGCGGTTACGGGCACGGCGGCTACGGGCACAGAGGCTACGGGAACGGAGGCTGTGACGGCTACGGCTTTGCCAATAACTACTGATAACGTCCCTGGCGGCACCGCGCCGGGGATTGTCAAAAAACCTGGCTTACCCGATTTACCTGCCTTACTCGGGCAGTCAACATAAAAGAGACCATTGCGCAATCTCTGAAAAAAAATCCCGCCCTGACATGTGGAGTCAGAGCGGGATTTTTGCGGCGCTTCGCCTTGAGCTATTCGCTGAGTGATTCGTTTGGGCGGTTCGCCTGGGTGATTCCCATGGCTGATTCGTCTGGCCGGTTCAGCCGGGCAATTCACCCGGTTGAACTTTTACCAATACCAGACGAACAGCCTTTCAGACAAAGATAGAGCAATTTACGATTGAAATGAGTGAATTGCTCAGCAAGGATTTGTCTTCAAATCCTTGCCGCGGAATAGTCGTAGGCGAGCTTTGCTCGCCGTTAAGCGACTATTTCAAGCGTAAACCACTCTAGTTGCGTCATGAACTCACACTTTTTACGAAAAGAGGCCATTGTGCAATGGCCTCAAAAAATAAAAAACCCTGTTCCGCAATCGCCCAAAACACCAAAAGCCAGGCTGGAAACCGCGTGATTTCCAGCCTGGCCGAATATATGCGGCCCGGT
>JAVBMP010000157.1:0-23497 GCA_031552315.1 Desulfovibrionaceae bacterium
CACAATGAGAATTTTTGTTCTTTTACAAGGAGTGCGAGGTCCGTGCGGAGGGAGTATATTCAAGCATATATGACCTTCGCGCGGGACGAAGCACGACGCAGTAAAAGGGCAAAAAGGCCATTGTGCAACAGCCTCAAACTGAATGCTTGCCAAAACAGGCTTTAGCTTGTTATTAGGGCATGGAAGGCTTTGCCGTAAATTTTAAAATTTCCCCGCGCCACGTAAGAGGAAGGAGACTATAATGGAAATTCATGATCTGCCGCCGTATAAAGAAATTGCCCCGCGCCTTGCCGGCCTGCGCGAATCCCTTGACCTTAGCGTTGAAGATTTCGCCGCAAAGCTTGGGGTAAGCCCGGATACATTAAGCAAATATGAAAGCGGAACGGTAGAAATTCCCGTAAGCTTTCTTATGCAGGCCGCCCACGCCGGCGGCATAGACCTTACGTCCATCCTTTCCGGTTCCGCCGCGCACCTAAGCGCCTTCAGCCTTACCCGCAACGGGGAAGGGCTGGCCGTGCAGCGCCGCAAGGATTATGATTACTGGAACCTGGCCGCCAACTTTTCCGGCCGGTCAATGGAACCGTTTTTGGTGCGCGTGCCGCCCAAAAAGCCGGAAGACCTTTCCTTCACCTCGCACACCGGGCAAGAATTTATTTACATGCTTGAAGGCCGCCTGGAAATTCATATGGCCGACAAGGTGCAAACCCTTGGCCCCGGCGACAGCCTGTACTTCAAGTCCCGCATTCCGCACGCCCTGCGCGGGCTGGATGATAAAGACGCCCTGTTTCTTGATGTGATTATGTAGGCTGCGCCGGGTTTTTCCGACGCAGCCGCAACACCGGGCGCTTTGCCGCCCGGGCACGCCTTTATTTTGGTAAGGGCCTTTTTTCACATCTTGAACCGCCGCCAAGCGGCTGAAAAAATAAAGCGAATACAGCAATGAAAAGAATAGAACATTCCAGTTATGAAGAACTTTGCGCCAAATGGAAGCTTGAAGCCCCGGCGCGTTTCAACGTGGCCTTTGACCTTTTGGAACGCGTAGCCAAAGAAGACCCTTCCCGCCTGTGCATCCGCCACATTGACAACGACTTCAACCGCCGCGACATTACCTTCGCGCAGCTGGATGAAGCGGCGTCCCGCCTGGCGGCGGCCATGCGGGCCCAGGGCATAAAAAAGGGCGACCGGGTATTTTTGGTGCTTTACCGCCGCCTGGAATGGTGGCAGGCCACCCTTGGCCTGCAAAAGCTGGGCGCGGTGGTTATTCCCGCCCCTTCACAGCTTACCGCGCATGACATTGAATACCGCCTGAACAGCGCCCACGTAAAAGCGGTTATTGTTGAAGACAGCTTCAGCGCCAAAATTGATGAAGTACAGGCCCAGTGCCCTTCTTTGGCTGTAAAGGTGCAGGTGGGCAAAAAACCGCTGCCCGGCGGCTGGCTTGATTATGACGCCATTTGCGCCCAGGCCCCGGCCACTTTTCCCAAACCGGAAGGCGACGCCCTGGCTTGCGACGCCGACCCGCTGTTCATCTTCTTTTCATCCGGCACAACGGGCATGCCCAAAATGGTCATGCACAACCACCGTTACCCGCTGGGGCACCTGTTCACCGGCCTTTACTGGCACAACCTTGGCCCCGGCGACATCCACATGACCATGGCCGATACCGGCTGGGCCAAATCCGTCTGGGGCAAGTCATACGGCCAGTGGATGGCCGGCGCGGCCGTAATGGTGTACGACTACCGGGGCAAGTTCAGCCCGGCCACCTTTTTCAAAACCGTTTGCGACAACGGCGTAACCAGCTTTTGCGCCCCGCCCACAACCTACCGCTTTTTGTTGCAGGAAGATTTCAGCCAGTTCAACACCAGCGGGCTGCGCCACTGCACCACTGCCGGGGAGCTTTTGAATGAAAGCGTTTTTCATGAATGGAAGGCCCTTACCGGCCTGAGCATTTATGAAGGATACGGCCAGACGGAAACCACCCCCCTGCTCGCCACCATTCCGTGCATTGAACCGCGCCCCGGTTCACTTGGCAAACCTGTGCCCGGCTGGAAGCTGGCCCTGCTGCGTGAAGACGGCACCCCCTGCCCTGCCGGTGAAGAAGGCGAAATTTGCATCAACATTGAACAGGGCCGCCCCATAGGCCTTTACGGTGAATACCTTGATGACCCGGAACGCACCGCGTCCGTGAACTACGGCGGCTGGTACCACACCGGCGACAAGGCCTGGATGGATGAAGACGGCTACTACTGGTTTATGGGCCGGGTGGATGACCTTATTAAAAGTTCCGGCTACCGCATCGGGCCTTTTGAGGTGGAAAGCGCCCTGGTGGCGCATGACGCAGTGGTGGAAGCCGCCGTTACCGGCGTGCCGGATGCGGTGCGCGGCCAAATAGTCAAGGCCACCATTGTGCTGGCAGCAGGCTTCAGCCCCAGCCCGGAACTGACAAAAACCCTGCAAGACCATGTAAAAGCCTACACCGCGCCCTATAAATACCCGCGCGTAATCGAATATGTCGCGGAATTGCCCAAAACCATCAGCGGCAAAATACGCCGGGCAGAAATTCGCGCCGCTGACGCCGTTAAGGCAAAGGTATAAATGGAGGCCGTTGCACAACGGCCTCAAATGGCCTAAACACACAGGCTCCGGGGGGCGCACGCCCCCCGGAGCTCCCGGTGGCTTCCCATGCCCCTTATCACATTTGATTCCGCACCTTCCAAACACCTTTCCCCGCCAGACCTGGGGCCACGGCTGCTGTTTTTCAGCGGGGGCACGGCCTTGCGCGGGGTTGCGCATACCCTTCCCGCTTACACCAGCAATTCCATTCACATTGTCACAACCTTTGATTCCGGCGGAAGCTCGGCCATTTTGCGCCAGGCCTTCAACATGCCCGCCGTGGGGGATTTGCGCTACCGCCTGATGGCCCTGGCGGATCTTGGCATAGCAGGCAACCCGGAAGCCTATTCCCTGTTTGAAACGCGCCTGCCGCAAGACGCCGCGCCCCAACGGCTGCGCCTGGCCCTGCAAGACCTGGCCGCTGGCCGCCACCCGCTTATGCGGGCCATGCCGGAACAGGCCCGGGACATCTTCCGCGCCTATTTGCAAAAATTCATCTGCCTTATGCCGCAAAACTTTGACCTGCGCGGGGCATCCATAGGCAACCTTATTCTGGCCGCCGGGTATCTGCAAAACCACCGCAGCCTGAACAATGTGCTTTTTATGCTTTCACGCCTGCTGGATGTGCGCGGCATAGTGCGCGGCATTTGCGACGCCCCGGCCCACCTGGCCGTGCGTTACGCATCTGGCCGGGTGGTAACCGGGCAGCACCGCTTTACCGGCAAACCGCAAAATCCTGATGCCGCCGCCCGCCAGGCTTCAGGCTTTCCGGAAAGGGCGGGGCATAACGCTCCGCTTGGGCAGGGCACAGCGTTTAGGCATGGCGCGGCGTTTGGGCAGGACGCTCCGTTTTTGCAAGGCGCGGCTTTTGGGCAAGGCGCGGGGCCGCTTCCGCCGTGTTCGCAAAACGCGCCGGGGTTCTGTCAGGAAGAAATCGCGGACATATGGCTTACCGCTTCAGAAAATGATCCGGCCCCGGCAACGGTTTCCATATCAGAGCAAACAGCGGAACTTGTTCGCAATGCCGACCTTATCTGCTACCCCATAGGCAGCTTTTATTCCAGCCTGGTTGCCAACCTGCTGCCGGCCGGGGTGGGCCGGGCCATTGCCGCCGCGCCCTGCCCAAAGGTCTTTTTGCCCAACCCCTGCCCGGATCCTGAGCTGTACGGCCATACCCTGCAACGGCAGGTAGAGGTCATTTTGCGCGTCCTGCGCCAAGACTTCGCCCAAGGGGAAGCCCCGTCCGCCAAGGCCTTTTTGAACGCCATTTTGCTGGAAGGCAAGGCCCAATACCCCGGAGGCCTGCCGGAAAAGCTGCTGGAAAGCCTGAACATAAAAACTTACGCCCTTGATGACGGCAATTGCGACGCCATACTCGCGGACGGTTCTTGCCATTATCTTGACCCGGATGCCGTCTGCCGCGCCCTGGTGGCCCTGTGCCATAACGCGGCCTGATATTCAGCCGCGCGTCCTGCTTCATGCTGCCCGTGCCCGATGATACTCCTGATGCCGTACGATGTGCCCACCCTTACGCCCCCCGTGCCCTGCCTAACCATCGCAACTGCTTTCAGTTAATTAACTTTATAATGAGTTGAGCATAATGTCTGAAATACAACAGAAAAAGGTTGCAATATGACATAATATCCCTTAAAGAACATCAAACAAAACATCCCAGGTGAGTATACATGAAAAATGCCCATAGTTTACAGCGTGTTGGCAAGGCCATTGCCCGCCAGCGCAAGCAGTCAAACCTTACCCAGGCGGAAGTTGCCGACCGCCTTGGCCTTAGCAAGGAAAGCATTTCCCGTATGGAAACCGGCAGCATTTCCCCCACGCTTTCCCGCATGTTCCAGTTTTGTGAGCTTTTTGACTGCCGCATAGGCGAATTTTTTTGGATAACAGAAAGTGATGTGGAAAAGCAGGTCATAATCATGCTGGAAATGATGCGCTCGCTTTCTGAAACGCAACGCCGCCACATCATTACTTTCCTTGCAAACATTGTGCGCGACATGAAAGAGCTGGAAGGCTAGTTTTTTCACGCCGGCCCACGTTTTGCGCCCCTTCCGGGTTACAGGAGGGGGCGCTTTTTTTTACCAAATTTTCCGCTTGATATTTTTTTCATTACGGCATAATACATCTTCATTGTGGCAAAATATAACTTTTAATATCAACCCAACAAGGAGCAGTCCATGTATCCGGCTACAAAAAACGTAATCGTAGTGATGCTTGACAGCTTGCAGTACAACTACCTGCACTGCAACGGCAATGATTGGATCAAAACCCCCAACCTTGACCGTTTTGGCCGCGAAGGCATCATTTTTGATGAATGCTATATTGAAGGCGTGCCCACCATCCCCTGCCGCCGCGCCATGCACACCGGCCGTTACACCCTGCCCTACGGCGGGTGGACAGCCCTTTCCATGGAAGATACCACCATTGCCGACCTTTGCTGGGGCAGCAACATTGATACCGCCTTCTACTTTGACAGCGCCCCGCACCGCCTGCCGAAATTCGGCTACAGCCGCGGCTTTGACAAAGTGTACTTCCTGCACGGCCATGAAGGCGACCACCGCTACTACGCCCGTGATGAACGCGTACACGCCAAGGCCGA
Source organism: Desulfovibrionaceae bacterium (assembly GCA_031552315.1). Classification (GTDB taxonomy): domain Bacteria; phylum Desulfobacterota; class Desulfovibrionia; order Desulfovibrionales; family Desulfovibrionaceae; genus JAVBMP01. Next base: position 5,225 of record JAVBMP010000157.1, read on the forward strand.
AGACTTCCTTGAAGACCACATGCTTACCACAGGCGCGGACATATTGGGCCATGAAGTTATTGAAGCCCTTATTGATGAAACCAACGGCATGATAGCCCAGCGCCAGTACTGGAAGACCGATGAAGACCAGAACGTGGCCAAGTTGATGAAGCAGGCCGTGAAGTACCTTGAAGACCGCGACCCGAACAAGCCCTTCTTCCTGTGGGTAGACAGCTTTGACCCGCATGAGCCGTGGGATGCCCCCTCTGTGTGGGATCCGGAAATGAAGTGCCCCTACAACCCCGGCTACAAGGGCAAAGACCTGTGGAACCCGCCCATAGGCGCGGTTGAAGGCGTTTACACTGAAGAAGAACTGAACCATGTGCGCATGCTCTACGCGGAAAAAGTTACCGTGTGCGACAAGTGGTTTGGTCATTTTATGGACAACTGCAAGCGCCTTGGCCTGGAAAAAGACACCCTGTTCATCACCGTTTCCGACCACGGTGAACCCATGGGCAACGGCGAACACGGCCACGGCATTATGCGCAAGTGCCGCCCCTGGCCTTATGAAGAACTGGTGCACGGCGTGTTCATGATGAAAGGCCCCGGCATCAAGGCCAACCAGCGTTCCAACGCCTTTGTGCAGTCCTGCGACATAGCCCCCACCGTGTGTGACTGGCTGGGCCTGGGCGTGCGTGACTTCCACCAGGGCCTCAGCGTGCTGCCCATTGCCCGCGGTGAAGTGGAAAAAGTGCGCGATTTCGCCATTGCCGGCTACTTCCAGTATTCCTGGTCCATCATCACCCACGACTGGTCTTACATTCACTGGGCCAAGAATGATGAAGAAAGCATTTCCAAGTCCATGCTGGAAATTTACGGCAAGGGCACCATGGAACACGGCGCTCACGTTGGCCTTACCAAAATGAGCCTGGGCGGCGGCAGCCTGGATGAACTTGACGCCTACAAGGCCGTTGCCACCACAGACGGCGCGGATCAGTGGACCTGCACCCCTTCTGCCACTTCCACCGTGCCGGCCAAAGACGAACTGTATGACCGCAAGAAAGACCGCTTCCAGCTTAACAACGTGGCGGACAAAAACCCCGAAGTTGCCAAAAAGCTGTGGGATGAACTGCGTGAATTTATGGGTTATTTGAAAACCTGCTAAACGCGGGACGGCGCTGGTAATTTTTTGCCCGCGCCGTAATTGCCCTTGCATAGACAGTGTTGTCACGAGCGTGAATTTTGTTCTCTGACAAGGAAGAAAGCCTTTTTATGGAGGGAATGTACTCTTACGGTACTTGACCGGAATCAAAAGGCTTTCTGACGCAGGCAAAGGGCAAAAGGCACCTCGTGACGACACTGTCTAGTATTCCGCCGTGGTTTGGCGGCACTTTTACAAAAATTGCCGCCAAACCACGGATTTTTTTGTCCGCCGCCAAAGCCCGGCAACTTTTTGCCGGGCTTTGGCAAAAAAAATCTTGACCCTGCCCTTTTGCGGTGTAAAATATTATTCGGAATGAATCACAATAGCAAAGGATTATGCCATGCAAGATTTTTTGGAACTGGCCCAAAGCCGTCAAAGCTGCCGCAAATTCGCCGATAAACCTGTGGAAAAAGAAAAGCTGCTGAAGTGCATAGAAGCCGCCCGTATGGCCCCTTCCGCCTGCAATTCCCAACCCTGGAGCTTTGTTGTGGCCCACAGCCCGGAAATAGTGGCTGAAGTCGCCAAATGCGGCCAGCAAATGGGCATTAACGGCTTTTTGGATAAAGCCGGCGCCATTATTCTGGTGCTGGAGGAACACGCCGTGCTTATGCCCAAACTGCGCTGCATGCTGGACAGCCAATATTTTGCCAAAACAGACATAGGCGGGGCCACCCTGAGCATTTGCCTTGAAGCGGTCAGCCAGGGCCTTGGCGTCTGCATAATAGGCATGTATGACCGGGAAAAGCTCTGCCAGCTGCTTGATTTGCCGCCAAATAAACGCTTTGCCTCCTTCATAGCCGTGGGCTACCCGGAAAGCGAAACAGTGCTCGTAAAAACGCGCAAACCCCTGGATGATCTGGTACGCTTTGTGTAAAATGGTCTTGCTTGCTGGCAAGTTACGGTTGAAATGAGCGAACTGCCCGGCAAGGCTTTGCCGCCAAAGCCTTGCTGCCAAGTATCCGCAGGTGGGCTTTGTCCGCCACAAAACCCCAATAAACACGCCCGGCATAAATTGCTATGCCGGGCGTTTTTATTGGGGTTTACAGCCGCGCTTTATTTGAGGCCATTGCACAATGGCCTTTTTGCCCTTCTACTGCATCGTGCCCATGTTCCGTAGTCCCGCGCGAAGGTCGTATATGCTTGAATATACTCCCTCCGCACGGAACTACGGGATAGGGCACTCCTTGTAAAAGAACAAAAATTCTCATTGTGCAATGGCCGCTATTTTGCGTTCTATTTTTCCGACAAAAACTTTACCAAGGTTGAATATAGCGCCGCAATCTCTATGGGTTTGGTCACATGGTCATTCATCCCGGCCTCAAGGCTTTTTTCCTTGTCGCCGCACATGGCATGGGCGGTCATGGCTATTATGGGCAGTTTGTCAAAATTGCTGTTGGCGCGTATTTTGCGGGTGGCGTCTATGCCGTCCATTTCCGGCATTTGAATATCCATCAGCACTGCGTCGTATTCGGCCGTTTGCACCTTTTCCACCGCTTCAAGACCGTTGTTGGCAACATCCACAATGCAGCCCCTGCTTTGCAGCAATTCAACGGCAACAAGCTGGTTTATTTCATTATCTTCCGCAAGCAGAATGCGCGCGCCGGACAGTTTGGCGTCCATTTCCGCCGCGCTGGCCGCTACTTTCTTTTGTTCTTCAACCGTGGGCGTTACCGCGTTATTTATGGCGAAGCAGGCCGTAAAGCTGAAGGTGCTGCCCCGGCCCAGTTCACTGTCGCACCATATTTCACCCTTCATAAGGCTGACTATGCTTTTGCTTATGGCAAGCCCAAGCCCGGTGCCGCCATATTTGCGGGTGGTGGAAGCGTCCGCCTGTGAAAACGGGCGGAAAAGGCGGTGTATTTCTTCCAGCCCCAGCCCAATGCCGGTATCTGTAACAGAAAATTGCAAAATGGCCTGTTTTTCTGTGCGCTTTCTTTCTATAACCCGTACCCGCACGGAACCCTTGCTGGTAAACTTTACCGCATTGCTGCACAGGTTAAGCAACACCTGATTAAGACGCAGGGTATCCCCCAGGAAAGCGTCTGGGAAAGTGACAGGTTCCACAATAAATTCAATGCCCTTTTCACGGGTTTTTTCTTCAAAGTAGTCCTTCAGTTCACTAAAAAGCTTGCCCAAAGACAATGGATTGCTTTCCATTTCCAGGCGGCCGGCCTCTATTTTGGAAAAGTCAAGAATATCGTTGATTATGCGCAAAAGCAGTATGGCGGATTGCTGGTTGCGTTCCAGATACATACGCTGTTTTTCTGTAAGTTCCGTGCCCAGCAGGATGGTTGTGGTGCCCAGCACCGCATTCATGGGGGTGCGTATTTCGTGGCTCATGTTGGCCAAAAATTCGCTTTTGGAACGGGCGCTTTCTTCCGCCTGGTCGCGGGCCACGCGCAAGGCTTCTTCCGTGCGCTTTATTTCTTCCATGGCGCGTTTGGCTTCACGCAGGTCACGCGCGTAACTGGCAATAAGTTCTTCCCCGCCGCATTCCACCCTGACCATGGTTATTTCAACCGGGACAAGTTCACCGTTAAATTTTTGCAGCACCCATTCAAAGCGCTCATACCCGCTTTTCAAGGCGGCGCGTATTTGCTGCCGCCAGAAGGTGACAGAGGTGGAACCATCCGGTTGGTTGACGGGGGCAAGTTCCAAAAAGCGCTTCAAAAACTCTTCCTGGCTGGAAAGTTCAAAAATCTTCACTGCTTCATTGTTGCAGTCAATCATTTTGAGGTCTTTATTCCACAACGCGCAACAAAGGGGCGTGGCGTCCAGCATGGCTTCTGTAGTGTGGTTTTGCATGGAATAGGCCATTTTTTGCATTTGCTCGATAATAATGGATATAAATAGCGAGCCTACAAAAAACACCACAACCACAAACAGGAATATCGGTTCTACCTCGCGGGTAAGCAAATCAATAATTCCAACAATATACCCTATAACAAAAAAAACCATGGCCAAGCGTATCATTTGTACTCTTAGCCATGAAAGACGGGTGGTTTTTCTTTTATCTTGCGCCACATAATGGGCAAACTGATTGTAATGGATTATGGTGCGCGCCATGACCAAAGCGCCAACTACGGCCAGCAGTGTGCAAAGAGTGCGCAAGACAGGATACCATGTTTGCATTATTCTACCCTGAAAAAAACGTAAATCGATGTATCCGGGCGGGCAAATTCCCGAGTTTAAAATTGATATACCAATATACCCAAATAAATTCCTACAACTTAATCCGAAAACTGTCAATCGGCCAAGAAGGGAACAAGAACGGCAAAAAGATTAAAACCTTCACACGGGACGAAGCACGGCGCGGTAAGAAGCTTATTTTCTGGCGCATTCCCCGGCGCGGCCTGTAAGAATATCCAGCCCGTGGGCCAGTTCTGCTATAATAAACTCAAGATTTTCCCGCACGGCCTTTGGGCTGCCCGGCAGGTTCACAACCAGGGTTTGCCCGCGCAAAACGGCCACAGCCCGGCTTAACATGGCCCGGCGGGTTATGCCAAGGCTGTTTTGGCGCATGGCTTCCGCTATGCCGGGGGCCAGGCGGTGGGCAATGGCAAGGGTGGCTTCCGGCATGCAGTCACGCGTGGAAAAGCCCGTGCCGCCAGTGGTAAGCACCAGGTCAACCCCGCCGCCATCGCAAAGGCGGGCCAGTTCCGCCGACAGCAAATCCCGTTCATCCGGCAAAATTACCCGGCTGTGCAGGGTGTAGCCGTTGGCGGCAAGAATTTCTTCTATTACCCGGCCGCTTTCATCTTCACGCTCGCCGCGCGCCCCTTTATCACTGGCCGTGACAATGGCCGCCCGGTAGGAATGGGCCCTGGGCCCGCAGTGCGTATTGCCCATGCCGGGCCTCCTTATTTTTCCACAACCAGATCATCGCCAACTTTTATGCGGCCGCCTTCCAGCACCCGGGCGAACACACCTTCACGCGGCATGATGCAATCGCCCATGCGTTTGAAGATGGCGCAGCCGTGGTGGCATTCCTTGCCTATCTGGGTCATTTCCAGCAGCACATTGCCGCAGCGCAGGCGCGTGCCCACGGGCAGGGCGGCAAAATCAAGGCCGTCCACCACAAGGTTTTCACCAAAAGCGCCGTCCGCCACTTCCGCGCCCCGCGCCCGGAAGGCTTCCACCTTTTCATGCGCTATAAGGCTTACCTGGCGGTGCCAGTTTCCGGCGTGGGCGTCATCCTTCAGGCCATGCCCCACCACAAATTCCGCCTCGCTGACATTGCTTTTGGCGGTGCCTTTTTTTTCGCTCATACATACCGCAAGAACTTTACCCATAAGGATGCTCCATGTTTTTCCTGATACTTATTTTAATCAAGAGCGTGAATTTTGTTCTCTGACAAGGAAGAAAGCCTTTTTATGGAGGGACAATTCCGCAGGATAGCGGAATTGGACGCTCCGCGCCCGAAGGGCGAGCCACAGGAAGTGGCGAGTCAACGTACTTTTACGGTACTTGACCGGAGTAAAAAGGCTTTCTGACGCAGGCAGAGGGCAAAAGGCACCTCTTGACGACACTGCCTACCCGCCTATGGCGGACATATTGCGCTTTTCCCGCCCCAGATCGTCAACCTTCAAAAAAAGGTGGCTTTGGGGTTTGGAAAGCACAACCCGTTTGAGCTGTTCCGTTATTTCATTATCTGAAGCTCCGTTGCGCAGCAAGGGTTTGAAATCCATTGCCAGATCGGAGGCCAGGCAGGGCTTGAAAAAGCCGTCCGCCGTAAGGCGCAAGCGGTTGCAGGTGGAACAGAACATGTGGCTAATGGCGCTGATAAAACCCACCTTTCCTTTGAAGCCTTCCAGGTTGTAATAACGCGCCGGGCCATTGCCCAGGTGGCCGGAAAATGGCGTCAGGGGGCCAATTTCCGCCTCTATGCGCTGCATTATTTCCCGGCTTGGCAACGGGGAAAATTCCGCGCCGTGCCCAATGGGCATCATTTCTATGAAGCGCACAGATACCGCGGCGTGGCGGGCCAGTTCCACCAGCTTCACAAAATCTTGCTCGTTCACCCCGCGCATGGGCACGCAGTTCACTTTTACCTTGAAGCCCATGGAAATGGCCTGCCGCAAGGCGGAAAGGGTTTTTTCCAGCCCGCTGCGGCGGCTTATTTGCTCAAATAGTTTAGGGTCAAGCGTATCAAGGCTTATGTTCAGGCCGTCCAGCCCAATATCCGCCAGTTCCGCCAGGTGTTCGCCCAGCGCCTGCCCGTTGGAGGTAAGGGTTACCTCTTCCACGCCGGGCAGCTGCTTTATGGCCCGCACCAGCCCGGTAGCGCCCTTGCGCACCAAAGGTTCCCCGCCGGTAAGCTTGAAGCGGCTTATGCCCAAACCGGCAAGCAGCCGCGCCAGGCGCAAAATTTCCTCAAAGCTTAAAATGCTGGAATGTTCCAGCCATTCCACGCCTTCAGACGGCATGCAGTACAGGCAGCGCAAGTTGCAGCGGTCTGTTATGGAGATGCGCACATAATTGATATTTCTGCCCAAAGAATCCAGCATAATAATTTACCAATATTTCAAGGTATAAAAATTTTACGCATTACCGGCCCGGCTTCAGCCTTCACGCCTGTACAGCCCGCTTTTGCCCCCGCTTTTTTCCTGTAGCCTTATGTCGCTTATTAGCATGCCCTTGTTCATGGCCTTGCACATATCGTAAATGGTCAGCAAAGCTACAGAAACCCCGGTAAGGGCTTCCATTTCCACCCCGGTTCGGCCAGAGATTTTTACCACGCAGGCAGCTTCAACGCTGAAGTCTTCCGCATTCAGGCTGAAGTGTACCGAACAGGTTTCAATTGCCAGGGGGTGGCACATGGGTATAAGTTCCGCCGTGCGCTTTACAGCCATAATGCCAGCCACCCGGGCCACGCCAAGCACATCGCCCTTGCCCGCGCTGCCGCTTTCTATGGCCCGGAACACATCCGCGCCGACCATTATGCGCCCCTTGGCCTCGGCTACCCGCGTGGTAACTTCCTTGCCGGAAACGTCCACCATAACGGCCTTGCCGTCCGCGTCAAAGTGCGTCAATTTGTCTGACATGCTCGCCCTCGGTTATTGCCTTATATTTATGAACCGCATCGCCAACTTGCGCCACGCCGCCCCGCAAAACCGTGGCGAACAGGCTTTGCCCGGCCAATACGCAACTTTGCCCATTGCTGAAAAGCGGACATTCCGCATGGCAATGCTTGGAAAAACCGCTTACTTGCAGGCGGCATTCCCCAAGGGACAACACATCGCCGGGCTGAAGGGCCAAATCAACCCCGTCAAGGGTAATATTTTCCTTGAAGCGGGCAAAGCACAGGCCGGGCTGCCCGGCAGCTTCCCGCGCTTGCAGCCATTCCCGCCCCTGTCTGGTAAAAATGCTAAGTTGCCTTGGGCCGCCGTCCGCGTGGAAATCTCCTTCCATGCCAAGGCCAGCAAGCAGGCGGGCACGCTGAAGGCTTTGCCCGGACGCGCCCTTGGCCGGGTAGGCCGTAAGGGCGCTGACCGCGCCGTCAGATATTTCCGCGCCTGTTTCCCGAACGGTTTGCCGAAAAATTTCCGGCCCAATTTCCGGGCCAATTTCCGGGGCAGTTTCCGCACTATTTATGGGGCCAGTTACGGGGCCAGTCTGTTCGTCTTTATTCAAGGCGGATTATCTCCCCGCTGCGTTCAAAGCTGTAGCCGCCGACTTTTTCAAGCCTCTGGCGAAATTCCGTTCCGCGCAGGGCTTCCAGAAAGGCCTGGGTCTGCGGCAGGTTCAAGAAGCGTTCCGGCAGGGCGAAGTCATATTCTTCCGTGCCCACGGGCGCGAAATCAAGCCCCAGGGCCTGCGCCGCCGAATATACCCCCAGCCCGGCATCCGCCGCGCCGCCCGCCACTGCCGCCGCTACCGCCATATGCGTTACCACTTCATATTGATAACCATTTATGACGTCTGACGCAATACCGGCCTCTGCCAATTTGTAATCAAACAGCACACGGGTGCCGGCCCCGCGCTGGCGGTTCACAAAGCGTTTGCCGGGCAGGTCGGAAATTGTCTTGATATTCAATGGGTTGCCTTTGGGCGTCATTATGCCCTGCACTCGGCCCACGCCTTTGACCAGCAACATTTTTTCACCCGGCAGAACGGACTTCAGGCTGGCAAGGTTGTAGACCCCGGTTTTTTCATCCAGCAGGTGCACCGGGGCAAGGTGGGCCTCGCCCCGCTTCAGGCCCATCAGGCCGCCAAGGCTGCCAACGTGGGTGCTGGCAAGGAAGGCCTGGCCGGAAGCGGACATAAGGTCTGCCAGCACGTCCAGCAAAAGGTCATGACTGCCTATAACAACCAGCGTTTTTTCAATATTTTCCAGCGGGCCGCGCAAAATTACCCGCACCGGGTCACCGGCCTCCACCCCTTCGCTGTTCTGTTCTATGACGCAAAAGCCGTCAGAACGCACCAGCGACATGGCCGCGCCGGCCCCCCGCGCCAGGGGGGCGGCCACAAGGCGGCCATCTACCCGGCCCAGCTTCACGCGCACAAATTCCTTGTGCTTGAGCGAAGATACCAGACGGCGGGCGATTACGGCTTCCACCTCTTGCGGGGGCGCGGCATTGCGCCCGGCAAGGACGGCCAGCGCCGGGGCCGCGAAATTTTCATAGGCTATGCAGGCGGAAACCGGATAACCCGGAAGGCCTATTACCGGCTTGCCGCGCACAATGCCCAAAATGGTAGGCTTGCCGGGTTTTATGGATATGCCGTGCGCCACCACCTGGCCCAGCTCACGCACAATATGCACGGTGTAATCTTCGCGCCCGGCGCTGGAACCGGCGTTTACCAGCACCATGTCATATTCTTGCGCGGCCTTGTCAATGGCGGCTTTAAGCAGTTCATAATCATCCGGCAGGGGGACGAAGCGCATGCCAAGGCCGCCGGACTGGTTCACCATGCCTTCAAACATGCGGCTGTTTGATTCTATAATCCGCCCGCTTTCCGCCAGGGTATTCGGGCCGTTGGCCAGGGTATCTTCCATGGCCCGTTCAAAATCCGGATCAGACGGGTCTATTATTTCCGTGCCAGTGGGAATAATGGCCACGCGGGGCTTTTTGTAAACATTAAGGCGCGTTACCCCGCCAGAAAGCAGCACGCCCAGATCTTCCGGGCGTATTTTATGGCGGCCCGGCACAAGCATTTCACCCACCACAATGTCCTCACCAATGGGGCGCACATGCTGCCACGGCGCGGCGGAAGCCAATATGCGCACCGCGCCCTCGGCGCCTTCCAGCAAATCTTCCGCCATTATTACCGCGTTGTAGGGGTGGCGGATGGGGTCACCGGTATCCACCGGCATGAAGCCGCCTTCAGCATGCGCGTTGGAATCCGGCCGCAGCAAAAGGGGGGCGCTTTCTCTGGCCCCGGCGGTTTCTTCCGCCACCACGGCAATGCCATCCATGGCCGCCGCGTTGAACAAGGGAGAACAGCAACGGGCGAACACCGCCTCTTTGCTCACCCGCCCCAAGGCCTCCGGCACGCTGACGCTTTCAAAGGACGGGCAAAAGCCGCCCGCGTTGCGCAGGGCCTCAAAATAACGCTGCAACGCTTCATCGGGCGGCATGTTGGTAAGGTAAAGATTGCGTTTGGACATAGCTATCCCCATAAAAGCAACAGCTTGAATTTATTATTGTTTTACCGTAGCTGTATTTTCAGGGCCAGCATAACAAAAATCCCCCGCCGTGGCGAGGGATTTCTGTTAGTTCATTTTGGTACTATTTTACAGGCGTATGAACGGCTTGATAAGATCCGCCGGTTTGTCCTTCATCAGGTTAAAGGCTTCTTCAGCCGCGCCCAGCCCGTTGAAGCGGTGGGTTATAAGCTTGCTGGGGTCAAAACGGCCGCAGGCCACCATTTTCAGGAAGCGTTCCGTATAACGGCGGCCGCCAAAGCACAGCCCGCCCACAAACTTTTTGTCACCTATGCCGAAACCGGCAGGGATAAGGGGAATGTGAATGCCCTTCATATCCGTATACATATCAACGTTGGCGATGGTTGCGCCCCATTTGGTCATTTTGTAGGCCTGTTCAACCACTTTGGGGCCGCCGCCGGCGATAATTACTTTATCAACGCCCTTCTTTTTGGTAAGGGCAAGCACCTGGTCTTCAATTGGGCCGTCTTTGTAGTTAAGCACTTCTGTCGCGCCGTATTCCTTGGCAAGGGCAACGCAGTTCGGGCGGCTGCCCACCGCGTAAATGTTGGACGCGCCGCGCAATTTGGCGCCAATAAGGGCCATAAGGCCAACCGGGCCAATGCCCACCACGCAAACATCATCGCCGTACTGAATGTTGGCCATGTCCGCGCCGCGGAAGCCGGTGGGCACCATGTCTGTACACATGCAGGCGCTTTCCAGCGATACGTTGTCGGGCAACAGGGCCAGTTGCATGTCCGCCTGCGGCACCAGCACAAGTTCGGCCAACGCGCCGTCAATGGTGTTGGAAAGGCGCACCGCGCCGCCCATTTTGTTGGTATGACCAACCGGGCCGTCTTCTATATCCGGGCACAGCCAGTCGGGCGTGGCGGCGGGCACAACAACCACGTCGCCTTTTTTGAAATCTTTTACCCCGGAGCCGACTTCAACTATGCGGCCCACCACTTCATGGCCCAAAATACGGTTGTGCAACCAGGGCAGGTCGCCCACTTCAAAAGCACTGTGAACATCTGAACTGCAAGGCGTAATGGCTATGGGTTCAATAACGGCGTCAATGGGGCCGGCCTTGGGCGCATCTTTTTGCAACCAGCCGACAGACTTGCCAGGATGAATAATACCAAAACCTTTCATGCGATGTCTCCATTTGTTAGGGTTTGACACAGTAAAAAGACGCTAGCACCTGGCAAGAAAAATAACAATACACTTATTATTTAATTATTTTTTTCACTTTCCCCAACGGAGGCCGTTGCACAATGAGAATTTTTGTTCTTTTACAAGGAGTGCGAGTTCCGTGCGGAGGGAGTATATTCAAACATATATGACCTTCGCGCGGGATGAAGCACGACGCAGTAAAAGGGCAAAAAGGCCATTGTGCAACGGCCTCCAACGGGTTATGTAATAACTGTCACTAACCGCAAAGCTTTTAACCGGGCCGTTTTATAGTGAGGCCGTTGCACAATGGCCTCGTGTTGGACGCGTAACAGAGGGCAAAAAAAATCCCCCTTCCGGCCTGGCGCATTTCAAAGGCCGACAGGAAAGGGGACGCCAAAGGCGTGCGGCTGTTGACAAAGTCCTCTTTGTCAACAGCCCGCCGCAGAGGCGCAGGCGGCATTCATTGCCGCCGTTAAGCGCCGGAGCGGGCGTGCCTTTACAAATCCCGGCTTTGCGGGGTTTGTTATTAATCTGACGCCAAAGGCGTGAGGATTTTCTATTTAGGGTTTTTTATTTGTGCTTCAAAATTTCTGAAACAGATTGATCATCTTGAATTTCCGGGCCAAGGTAAATCATGTCGGAGGCAAAGTTCAGGCTTTCGGCCCAAGGTTCCGCCATGGCCCTTTGCCGGGCCGGGTAGCGCATTATGTCCAGCGTTGTCACGGCCCGGCCGCGCATGTCTGAACGCGACCAAAGCACGTGGGGCGCGGTTTTACGCTGGGTTACCGCAAAAGGCAGGCCATCGCCCGCGCCCAGCAGCACGTCAAAATATTGATCCGCCTGCGGCAGGAAGGTATCTTCCATAAGCTGGCCCCAGGGGCTTATGCCTATCAGCAGGTCAACCTGCGGGCGCAATTCCTTGCCACGGGCCAGGGCCTTGTCAAAAAGCGGCTGGCGCAGCTTCTTCAACGCCGCCTCGTCCGTGCTGGCGCTTTCCAGCGGGGCAAAAAATACCAGGCCGATTTTACGGCCGCCCACTTCAAGTATGCGGTGGGGAAAGGCGCTGCTTACCGGCTGAAAGCTTTTGGGCAATTCAACCTGTTCCGCCCGGAACCATGACGCGGCCCCTATGGAAAGGTAAACGGCGTCCGGTTTGCCCACGGCGTAGGCATCCGCCACTTCACGGGCGGAGAATATGGCGGAATCCGGGTATTTGGGGTTTGGGTCGCTACGCAGCACAAAGGCGTAGCCGTCCGGGCGAAATTCGCCAGGGCCGACAATGTACAGGGTGTTCGGAACTTCCGCCCGCATTCTTTTTATAAAGGTGGCACGCCGGGCCAGGCCGCCGGAAGCGTTGGCCCCGCAAGTCGGGCAGGGAAAAAGCTCGCCCCGGCTGTCCGCCACATAGACAATGCGCAAAGGGGAAGATGACCCGCCCGCCTCTTGCGCGTTTTGCCCGCTTTGAACGGGTTTGCCGCCCAGCGGGGTTGCCAGATCCGGTTCCAGGCTGAAAGAAGCCGCCTGGGCGTGAGCGGGGGCCAAAAGCAGTTGGCAGACCAAAAGCAGCTGGCAAAGCAAAAACAACGGGCAGGATAAAAGCAATGGGCGGGACAACACAAAGGCAGGCAGGCGGCCTTTAAAAGACCGGGCTGCCTGCCTGACGGAACAAACCGATTTATCAATCATTCAAAAACTCTTTCAATTCCTTGCCTGCCCGGAAGAAAGGCAGCTTTTTGGATTTAACCTGCACAGATTCGCCTGTTTTGGGGTTGCGGCCGACATAGCCGCCGTATTCTTTAAGTTTGAAGCTGCCAAACCCTCTAATTTCCACTCTGTTGCCTTCCAGCAGCGCGCCTTTCATTTTGTCGAAAAACACGTCAACAACGGTCGCGGCCTCTTCAAGAGGCAAGGATTTGTCATCAGCCAATGCTTTTATCAAGTCGCTTTTATTCATTTTGCACTCCTTAATTACAACCACACCACGGCAATACGCCAAAATGGCCTGACGCCCACTTAAGAGCGAACTACCTTTACCTTTAATCTTTTGAAACACTTCAAAGGATAGCGGGACAAAATTACAACACCCGTTTACCCCGGCACCTGTTGACTCTGGCGCCCGTTTATTCTGGTGCCAGCTCACCACGGCACCTTGCCGGGCGACGCGTCCCAAAATATCCACCCCGATGAAGCGCTGGTGAACACGGACAAGCCAGGTCAGGAATCATGCATAATTTAATATGCCATGACTTCTATGCCCCATTTTTTCTAGATATGCACTAAAAGCCCGTATTAATCAAGAGAAACAAGCCATTTTCCACCACTTTTTTCCCACGCTGCCCGGGCCTTCTGGTCTATGGAAAATTTTGTATTTCTTTTCAATTTGTTGCGCGGCAAACGCGTTACAGGCTGTGGAAAGAAATATCTATTTTAAACCAACGGCTTTGCGCAAGGCGGCAACTTCCGCCTTTTCCAGCACGCGCGCCTTGCCAAGGGGCAGCGCGCCAAGTTCAAGCGGGCCCTGGGCTATGCGGCGCAAGCGCAAGATGGTTATGCCAAAGTCACGGAACATGCGGCGTATTTGCCGGTTAACCCCCTGATGCAGCACCATTTCAAGGCGGGTGGGGTAATTTTTGTCCGCAAACACTTCCACCGGGGCCAGCTTTTCCCCTTCCGCCAGGGTCATGCCCTTGCGCATTATGGCAAGCTGATCCGCGCCGGGGGCTTCCCGCAGCAGCACTTCATAGCGCTTGGGCAAGTGGTGGCGCGGGTGGGTAAGGCGCTGGGCAAGCTCGCCGTCATCGGTAAGCAGAATAAGCCCTTCGGAAAAATAGTCCAGCCGCCCCACGGGGTAAAGCCTGCGCCCGGCCAGTTCCGCCGGTATGAAGTCCAGCACGGTCTTGCGGCCTTCCGGGTCATAGGACGTGCTTACCACGTGAATGGGCTTGTGCAGCATTACATAGCTGCATTCCCGGTTTTGCCCGCCCTGAAAATCCACGCGCTTGCCGTCCACTTCCAGCGTGTCGGCCCCGGTAAGCTTCAGGCCAAGTTCCCGCGTTACCACGCCATTTACGCTGACCCGCCCTTCCAGAACCAGGCGTTCCGCCTCACGGCGGGAACAAAGCCCCGCCCCGGCAATGGCCTTGTTCAGGCGCAGGCCGCCCTCGCCTTCCGCCTGTTGCATATCTTTCGGCCCGCCGGGCGCGTCTTGCGGTTTTTTATTCGTATTCACAGCTTTTTTCATGCTTTTTATAAAGGTTGTAGACTTTTTGGCCGATAAGATTGCACAATGGCCCAGGTTACAAAACTCTGACACTTTTTGCCGCGCGGGCAAGCCCCACGCGCCGGGCATAAAAAACAGTTCATACAAGCCCGGATTTTATAAGAACAAAACGGTTATGGCACCAAGCTTGCATCAAATTTGGCGGAAAACTCCATTCAATACAGTTTACGGGCAATTTTTTCCGCGCGAGGTTTGAGATGGCCGAATATTCATCAGGCAGCATACACTTTTCAGGTCTTGGCAACGGCACAGACTTTGATACCATGATTACCCAGCTTAAAAAGCTGGAGCTTATGCCTGCCCAAAAAATGCTCAAGTGGAAGAACGACTGGCAAATACGCCTTGACGCCTTTGGTCAGGTGCGCACAAAGCTGGCTTCTTTCAGCGAATTTTTGGGCACCATGAACAATGAAGCGGCCTTTCTGGCAAAAAACGCCACGTCTTCAAACCCCGCCGTGGCCGGCCTGGTGCCTTCAACCAACGCGGTGGAAGGCACATACAATATTGAAGTGAACAAGCTGGCTTCCAGCAGTCAATGCACGCTTGAAACCGGCTATGCGGACAAGTTTGCCAACATCAACGCCACTGCCGGCGTGCAAAAATTCAAATACAACTACAAGGGCAAGGATTACGAGCTTAACGTGCCGCAAGGCACCACCCTTGAAGGTTTGAAAAACATCATAAACAACTCGCCGGGCAACCCCGGCGTAAAGGCGTCTTTGGTGACCGGGTCAAAGGGCATGGTGCTGCAACTGCATTCCATGTCCCAGGGTTCTCAGGCCTCGCTAAGCATAGACCCTTCAACCAAAGTGGGTGACTACGGCACGGCTGTTACTGCGGCCAGCCTTTCAGTGGAAACCAAATACGCCCCCGCAAACCTTGTAAACCCCACGGGCGCGCCGCAAACCTTTACCCTGAACTTCAACGGAGCGCACAGCTTTACCATAGATAACAGCACCACCCTGCAAAGCCTGGCCAGCGACATAAACGCCGCCGGGCTTGGCCTTACGGCCTCGCTTGATGAAAGCGTTCCGGGAAAAACCACCCTGAAATTCACAGCGGATCAAGCCGGTGTGGGCAGCATTTCGCTAGGCGCGGGTTCCGCCATTGGTATTTATGGCACTTCCCCAACAAAAGCAAGCGCCACCCTAAGAACGACCCTCACGCCTACAGACGACGTAACCGGCGGCGCGGCGGGCGTTTTTTCTTTCAACTACAACGGCGCGCAGTACAGCGTTGATGTTGATGCGGGCACCACCCTGCAAGGCCTGGCAGACAAAATAAACGCTGAAAACACCGGCGTAAGCGCCAAACTAATTACCCAAAGCGGCGTAACCAGCCTGCAATTACAGGGCAGCGCGGCCAACAACGAGGCGCAAATAAGCATACATGCCGACACAACCCTGCCAGACTTCGGCCCCGCGTATAACTGGACCTTAAGGCCGGCCACCCCGGCCTGGGCTTCGCAACACGGCAGCGGCGGCTGGACAATGCACAACGGCGAGGATGCCGAAGTGCGCGTGAACGGCTGGCCGGCCACCGGCTGGATGAAGACTTCCAGCAACAGCCTTACCGATATTATTGACGGCGTTACGGTCAACCTTTATTCCGAAGGCAAAACCACCATGACCGTGGCCATGGACAAGGAAAAGATCAAGGAAAACGTCATTTCTTTCATCGACCAGGTGAATGAAGTGCGCTTTCTTATGAACGAGCTTACCAAGGTTGATTCCACCAAAAAGACCTATTTGCCGGAAGATTCCAAGAACCAGTATGAAATGCAAAAAGGTTCCGTACTTACCGGCAACTACGGCATGCAGCTTATCATTTCCAAAATGAAAAGCGCGCTTATGGACAAAGGCAAGGGCTTCAGCTATGAAAATCAGGATCCGCTGGGCTTTATCAGCGGTGACGCCATTGCCTCTTTGGCCCACATAGGCATTCATACAGACAGCAAAAGCGGTTCACCCACCTTTGGCATGCTGGTTTTCAACCAGGATACCAACCTGCCCATTTTTGACAATATTCTTGATAAAAACCCGGAAGCCGTGGCCGAACTGTTCGCGTCCAAGGGCAAGGCCACTACAGATTCCCATGATTTTGGGGTGGATTCCATAATGACCGGCTTCACCAAGGGCGGGGAATACAAGGTGGAATATGAGGTGGACGCCTCCGGCAACATAACATCCGCCATTATAAACGGAAAAAAGGCCAAAATAGACAATGCCAGCAAGCAGATATTCCTGGATAAATACATGCCGGGAGAAAAGGAAAACGACGCCGATGGTATAACCTTGAACATATACAACCTTGCGCCGGGCAAGCACCCGGTGGAACAGGGCGTTCAGGTTTCCAAAAGTTCTTACACAGACCCGAACGCCAGGGTGAACACCAGCGGGGACAACCAAAGCTTTTCCTACACGCACAACGGCGCATCCACCGCCCTTACCGTGCCGGACGGCACCACTATTGACCAGCTTTGCCAAATGATAAACTCCGTTACCCCGGGCGTTGCCTCCACCACGCCGGGCGCGGACGGTTATTTGCACCTGCAGCTTATAGGCGCGACCGTGGACAGCGGCACAACGGTGCAGGGCCTTGGTTCCGCCAGCATGCTCAAAATGCCGGAACAGGCCTCTACCGTGCGCGTCAAGGAAGGCAAGCTGGCCACCCTGAAAACAATGATAGACGTTGATTTTCTGGAACCGGACGACGGCCCGAACGACCCGATAAAAGGCACCATAAGCATTTTGGAAAGTCAGTACAA
The DNA here is from genome assembly GCA_031552315.1 of Desulfovibrionaceae bacterium. Taxonomy (GTDB): domain Bacteria; phylum Desulfobacterota; class Desulfovibrionia; order Desulfovibrionales; family Desulfovibrionaceae; genus JAVBMP01. The sequence continues at coordinate 22,272 of JAVBMP010000157.1, forward strand.
AAGCATTATGGAAAACATAGACAAAAAAATTGTGCGGGAAGATGAGCGCGTGGTTAAATGGGAACGCGTAACCCGGCTGCGTTTTGCGCGCCTGGAAGCCACCCTTAAAAAATATGACAGCCTGAACTCGCAAATAGAATCTCAGGTCAAGCAACTTGGAACCAGCAAGTAACAGGGGGAAATAATGCAAAAAGCGGCTCAGCTTTATAACCAGACCAGCCTGACCACCACTTCTCCGGGGCAGGTGCTTATAAGCCTTTATGACGGGGCTATAAACTTCATTGTGCGGGCCAAGGCCAAGATGAGGGAAAAAGATTATGCGGGGAAAGGCATACTCATTTCCAAAGTTATGGACATCATAAATGAACTGGACAGCAGCCTGAACCCCGGCAAAGGCGGAGACCTGGCGGAAAACCTGCACAACCTGTACTTTATTTGCAATACCAAGCTGGCTACCGCCAACCTGCGTATGGACCCGGCCCCGCTTGACGAGGTAATTAAAATTCTTTCCGGGTTGCGTTCCGCCTACGCGCATATTCTGGATACGCCGGAAGCCATGAACGCGGCGCAAGAAATTACCGCCAACCAGGCGCCGGATGCCGCCAGCGCCCCGCGCAAACCCGTGGCCTTTACGGAACAGGCCCCCAGCATGGTCAGCGGCGCAAAACGCAACAGCGCCTATTCCGTGCAGCAACGCCCCTTTGGGGCCGCCCCGGCATTTTCACCAATGTTTTCCCCGGAAGAAAGCGCCCCGGCCGCGCCGCAAGCCACATACACCCCGGCCGCCCAAAACGCGGCCCCGGCGGAAGGGCTTGCTAAACAAAGCGAAGCGCCTGCCCGCCCGGCGGAAGCAATTGCCGCGCCCACGCCGCCCGTGGCGGAAAACCCGGCAGCGCCTTCATCCGCCGCTGTTCCGCCCCCCGGCAGCATGCCGGGCCAGGGCTTGGGGACAGGCCCGGGAACAAGCTTCGGAGCGGGCTTCAACCGCAACGCCATGAACCGCTACGCATCTGGGTTCAGCAAATAGAGGCCGTTGCACAATGGCCTTTTCGCCCTTTTACTGCGTCGTGCTTCGTCCCGCGCGGAGGTCATATATGCTTGAATATACTCCCTCCGCACGGAACTCGCACTCCTTGTAAAAGAACAAAAATTCTCATTGTGCAACGGCCCCATTTGAAATTATTTTAAACCAATTTCTTGTGTTCAACCATAATGCAGGCGTCTTG
>JAVBMP010000061.1:0-5894 GCA_031552315.1 Desulfovibrionaceae bacterium
GCGGCCAGACGCGCCCGGCCCGCGTAATAAAGATGTTCCACCTTTTCAAAGTGCGCGGGCGGGACAAGGCGGCTGAAGTCCGCAAAACCGGCGCTTTCTGCCCGCAGCAGGCTGTAAAGCGCGGCTATGTTGCCGTGCAGGCGGGTCAATTCCTCCACGCTGCAATTGCCTTGCAAGGCACGGTAATTTACAGGTAAAATGTAGGAAAACACCCGGTAATTCTTGCGCCGCAGTTCCGCCAGGGCGGCGCTTATGCCCGCGGCCCGGTTTTGGATGCGTTCTGTTGGGTAACAATAATACTGCGAGGCCGGGAAAGGTGTTTTATTTTGGAAAAACGGCGTGTTATCTTTGTAATGCACGGTTTCCGCAAACAGGCGGTCAGTTTCCGTGTACTCAAAATATTCCATAAAGCCTTCATGATAACCGCATTCCCCCAGCGCCACCTTTAGCGCGGCCTGCGCCTGCGGAAACTGGTAACTGGGCCGGGGGAGCCATTCTTCAGAAAATGCGCGCAAATTCCAGGGCAGAAGCACGATACGCCCGCCGCCTTCCGGCAGAAGGCGGAACAGCCGTTCATACAGCAAAAAGGAATGGGCCGGGCCGCTTATATCCAGCACCGGGCCGAATGCGGGGCCTGGTTCGAAACCGGACGCCGCACCCGCTTCCGAACCGGACAGCATGCGGGCCAGCAATTCTGAAAGGCCGCGGGTGTCCGGCTCATCCAGCTTGATGTCCAGAGTGGAATCGCCGAAAAAAATCAGTTCCGGCGGCCGGGCAAAGCTCTGGCCAGACGCCGGTACGGACGCCGGGCCGGGCTCCTGGCCAGACGCCGGGCCGGAAATTTGCCCGGAAGCCAAACCGGAAGCCCGGCCCGAAGTTTGGCCCGAAGTTTGGGCGAAATGCCGGCAACCCATTTGGCCGGGAATATCGCCGGGCAAGGCGGAATCATCCCGCCCGCCTTTACAAGCCCCTGCAAAAGCGCCCGGCCCCGCAAAAGCGCCCGGCCCATTCAGCCGGGTTTCAAGATCGCGCAAACCTTGCACCAGTTCACGGAAGCCGCGCCAGGCCCTTTGGTAGCCCGGCGCGTAAAGGGCGGGCAAGTCTTGAAAGCCGCACAGCCGTTCTTCCGCGCAAAGGTAATAGCAGGTATGCGTCATCCCTGATTTTTCCAGCCGTCCTGCACTTTGGCAAGCCAGGTTTTGAAGTTTTCCATAAAGCCTTCTATGGCTATTTCGCCCTTTTCTCCGGTGCGGCGGTCTTTGGTTTCCACCACGCCGCGGGCCAGGCTTTTGGCCCCCACTATAAGCTGCATGGGCGCGCCAATAAGGTCTGCATCCTTGAACTTCACGCCCGGGCGTTCCTCACGGTCATCCACCAGCACGTCAAGCCCAAGGGCCTGCAGGCCGTTGTAAATTTCTTCCACCTTGGCGCGCACTTCTTCGGATTTCACGTCAAGGTTGAGCACCAGCGCCTCATAAGGGGCCACGTTGGGCGGGAAGATAATGCCGTCCGCATCGTTGTTCTGTTCTATGCAGGCCGCCACCACGCGGGTAACGCCAATGCCGTAGCAGCCCATGACCATAAGCTGTTCCTTGCCGTTTTCATCCAGAAAGCCCGCGTTAAGGGCTTTGGAATACTTCAGCCCCAGCTTGAACACGTGCCCCACTTCAATGCCGCGCGGCAGTTCAATGGCCCCGCCGCAACGCGGGCAGTGATCGCCTTCGGTTATCAGGCGCAAGTCGGCGTAGGCGGTAATTTTGGCGTCACGCGGCAGGTTTACGTTGCGGTAGTGGGTGTCGCCCTTGTTGGCCCCGGTTACCCAGTTGGCCCCGGCTTGCAGTTCCAGGTCGGCCAGCACGGTTTCCACCGGCAGGCGCACCGGCCCGGCAAAGCCCACGGGGGCGGCGCTCCATTCCCGCACCTGATCCGGGGTAGCCATTTCCACCGTTGTGGCGTTCAAATAGTTTTTTACCTTCAGGGGGTTCAGTTCCCGGTCACCGCGCACCAGGGCGGCCACGGGCTTGCCGTCCACCGCCAGGATAAGGGTTTTGACGATCTGCTGCGGGGCCACTTTCATGAAGGCCGCCACTTCTTCCACGGTATGCGCGCCGGGGGTGGGCACTTCTTCAATGCCCAACTGCGCTTCCGCTGACAGCGTTCCGGTGAATTTTACCTCGGCCCTTTCCACGTTGGCGGCGTATTCACAGGCCTTGCAGGCGGCGATTACGTCTTCGCCGGTTTGGGCCAGCACCATAAATTCATGCGAATAGCTGCCGCCTATGGAGCCGGAATCGGCCTCTACCGCGCGAAAGCGCAGGCCAAGGCGGGTAAAGATGCGCTTGTAGGCCTCATACATGCCGTGGTAGCTGGCCTCGGCCCCGGCGTCGTCCTTGTCAAAGGAATAGGCGTCTTTCATCAAAAATTCGCGGCCGCGCATCAGGCCGAAGCGCGGGCGTATTTCATCGCGGAATTTGGTTTGAATTTGGTACAAATTCAGCGGAAGCTGCTTGTAGGAACGCACTTCACCGCGCAAAAGGTCTGTAATTACTTCCTCATGCGTGGGGCCAAGGCAACATTCCCTGTCATGCCTGTCCTTGAAGCGCAAAAGTTCCTTGCCGTACTGTTCCCAGCGGCCGGATTCCTTCCACAAATCGCCCGGCTGCACAGTGGGCATTACCAGTTCCAGCGCCCCGGCGCGGTTCATTTCTTCCCGCACAATTTGCGCCACCTTGTTGATGGCCCGCCAGCCAAAGGGCAGGTAGGTGTAAACCCCGGCGGTAAGTTTGCGGATCATGCCCGCGCGGGTCATAAGTTTGTGGCTTATAACCTCTGCGTCTGAAGGGGCTTCTTTAAGGGTGGGAATGTAGTAGCGGCTCCAGTACATTGGGTATTCCTTTAATATTTATATGGATTTTATTCAGTTTGCGCCAAAAAATTTTCCACTTCTTCCATAAGGGCGGCCAAAAATTCAGGGGTGCCGCCGGTGACGGAACGGATTTTTTCACCCCGGCTGAAAATAACCGCCTTGCCGCGCCCCCCGGCTATGCCCAAGTCCGCCTCTTTGGCCTCGCCGGGGCCGTTTACCACGCAGCCCATTACCGCCACCTTGATTGGACGGGTTACGCCGGACAGGGCTTCTTCCACCGCGCAGGCCAGGCCTATGAGGTCAATTTCCGTGCGGCCGCAGGTGGGGCAGGAAATAAATGTTGGCCCGCGTTGACGCAAGCCAAGGGAACGCAAAATTTGCCAGGCCACTTCCACTTCCTTCACCGGGTCTGCCGTCAAGGAAACGCGCATGGTATCGCCAAGCCCCAGATAAAGCAAGATGCCCGTGCCCACGGCGGATTTTACCGCGCCCTGAAGCAGGGTGCCGGCCTCTGTTATGCCTATGTGCAGGGGGTAGTCGCAACGCTCGCGCAAAAGCTGGTAGGCCTTTATGGTGTCCGGCACGGAGGATGATTTGAGGGAAATTTTTATGGCGTCAAAATTGTGCCGTTCCAGCAGCGCCACGTGGCGCAGGGCGCTTTCCACCATGGCTTCCGGCCTGGGGCCGCCAAAGCGGGCCAGCAGGTCTTTTTCCACAGAACCGGAATTGACCCCGATGCGTATGCACACCCCGCGTTCATTGGCCGCCTGGGCCACGCTGCGTACAGCGGCCTCATTGCCTATGTTGCCGGGGTTTATGCGCAGGGCGTCCACGCCGGCTTCCAGCGAGGCCAGGGCCAGGCGGTGGTCAAAGTGTATATCCGCCACCAGCGGCAGGGGCGAAGCGGCCTTTATGGCCTTCAGCGCGGCGGCGGCGGCCTCATCCGGCACGGCCAGGCGCGCCACTTCACAACCGGCGGCGGCCAGGGCGCGAATTTGGGCCAGAGTGGCCGCGGCGTCACGGGTGTCTGTGTTGCACATGCTTTGCACAACCACCGGGTTATCCCCGCCAATAGCCACCTTGCCTATGTGCACAACTTTGCTCTTGCGCATGTCGTCCTGACTTTTTTAAGGTTGGAACAGTTTGAAAACAACGTCTTTTCTTAACGCATTTTCACCGCCAAGCCAAGCGGAAAGCGGGGTGAAAAACGCCCGCCGCGCGGTTTATGCCGGGGCCTCTTCCGGCGCGACCCATTCCGCCAGCAGGGGCAGGGATTCCACAATTTCCGCCCAGTTGAACAGTTCCAGCATAAGCGTGGCGTTTGGCGGCACCCGGCGGCAAAAGGCGCGGGCAAAACGCAGGGCATCCCCCTGCAGGACGGCCAGGGATTGATGCCTGCCGTCTTTATCCACAGCGCAGGCGTGCAGCATGCCGCAACGCTTGAAGGCCCATTCGGCATATTCCGCCAGCCCCGGATATTCCGGGCTGGCCGCGTGTTCCGGGCTGGCCGCAGATGCCTGGCTGCCAAGGCATGTTGGGCTGCCAAGGCATGCCTGACTGCCTGGCGCGTTGCCTTCAGGCCGGGACGCCAATTGCCCCGCGTCAAAAAAATGCCGGGGGACGCACGCGGCCAATTCCCCGGTTATTGCCGGGCCGGGGCCTCCCGCGCTTGCCTGCCCCGGCGCATCCCCCCCAATGCCAAGGCTTTGCAGGGCGTGCCCAAGGTCAAGGCAAAGCCCGCAGCCAAGCCTTTCAATATATTCGCGCAGGGGCCACAGCGGGGCTTTGGGTATATTTTCCAGTAAAATATCCGCCGGATCGCGCCCGGCCTTTTCCCAACGGGCCACAAAAATTTCCAGTTGGCGGCCCGCCTGCCGCGCCCGGCCTTCCCTGCCTGAGCGGGCGGCAAAATCTTCCGCCGGGCGGCCCGGCGCGGCACCGGGCGTAAGGCCTTCCGCCAGCCAGGCGGGCGGGTGCAGCACGGCCCGGCGCGTCCCAAGGTATTGCGCGGCATCCATAAGGGCAAGGCAAACTTCCGCCGACTGCCGCGCGGCAGCGTCTTCCGGCCTGTTCCAGGGTAAATCTGTGGGCAAATGCGCATGAAATGTGAAGGGCATATCCGCCAAGATGGGAACCAACCCGTTACCATTGTTGGATAAAGCATCTGAAATAGAAAAAAACAACAGTCCAATTTCCAAAAATGTAGTTTTTGCGACAGTTTTTTTTAAGAAAAAGCGCTCTTCTAACCCATTGGCCTTGACTGTTGAATAAAAATTTTTATTTATGAAGGCACAATTTTCTTCAATGGTTCCGGGTAGAACCCATGAAGGAAGGGCCAGACGGCTTAAGAAATTATTCATAAAGATTAGTTTGTTAGCTGATTGCGCAAAAAAGTTGCCACATATGTTTATCTTGCCAGCCTTGGGGCATTGTGCTAAACGGCCCCTTGTCGCGGCAATTTCTGCCAAGACTGTTTTGGCCCGTAACTTGCTTACTGTGTTTATGGTAATTTTTTATAATCCCGCGCGCAAACCTTTGCAAGCGCCGGGCCACCGCTTTTGCCACCGGCTGATGTGGGGGGGATGACATGAAGACTATACGCAACAAAATGCAACATATATTCAACCCGTTGCATGTATATTGCAGACTTAGGGACTGTGGCCTGCCCTGTAACCTGGCCTGCAAACTTTCCGGCGCATATGAACGTTTTTACCGTTTTATAGGCTTGCGTTCCTCAGAACGCTAACACCCGCCCCGGAACCGGCTTTGACCCAATTGCTTGTTAATTCGCCCTGTTGTAAATAAAATCCACATTGAACTTTCGCTATATAAAAAAGCGCGGACTGTTGTAAAAAAGCAACAGTCCGCGCTTTTTGTTTGCCTGGAACCGAGGCCGTTACACAATGAGAATTTTTGTTCTTTTACAAGGAGTGCGAGGTCCGTGCGGAGGGAGTATATTCAAGCATATATGACCTTCGCGCGGGACGAAGCACGACGCAGTAAAAGGGCAAAAAGGCCATTGTGCAAC
>JAVBMP010000130.1:0-33685 GCA_031552315.1 Desulfovibrionaceae bacterium
GCGTGTAAGGAGCTAAAAAATTCATTAGAGTTTGTGCCATTACCGGAGAACATTTATGGCGACAAACTTACAGGAAGGCGAGGCCCTGAAAATTTTGGGGAATAGAATAAGGACATTAAGAAACGCGCAAGGATTATCGCAAGCGCAACTGGCGGATAGCGCTGGTATGAGTTCGCGCTATCTGGGTGAAGTAGAGGCGGGGAAAAGAAATGTTTCTTTCGGATGCCTGGACACCTTGGCCAAGCGCCTTTCAATACCTTTGGCTGAATTGGTAAACTTTGAAGAACCGCCAGCCAGAGCCGCAGTTTTACAAGAACTGAATACTTACTTGGAAGCCTTGCCGCTTGGCGAATTGCTATTCATACAACGGGCCTTGCGTTCATTCACCAAATAGTTTTGGTGTTACCCCGGTGTTACCCAAAGCAAAAAGCCCTTACGGCGTACGCCGTAAGGGCTTGAAATATTGGTGGGCCATGTAGGAATCGAACCTACAACCTCCTGATTAAGAGTCAGCTGCTCTACCAATTGAGCTAATGACCCACGCGAAGCAATGTGTTTAATGGGGTTTTAAAATTTAGTCAAGAAAAAAATATGGAAGTTCTGAAATCGTTTTTTTTGGGTGGGTATCACCTTGGCATCACCGCGGGCATCACCCTTGGCATTATTTCGGGCATACGACAGGTATGTTCCGGTATTTTTTGGCAGCAGGGGTGGAGGAATGCTGTTGGGGACGCGGCTTTTCACCTTGCCTGGTTGCTTGTTGCACGGGCTTTTTATAAGGATTTTTGGCAAAAAATGAAAAAAATTTTACCAAGCCTCTGGACGAGTGAAAAAACAGCCTTATTCTATTGCTGTATCTGAAAGGACATTAAAGTCCATTTCTTGGCGGCATTGCCGTAAAAATAATAAATTCACTTCGTTGGGAGGAAGAAAATAATGGGTAAGATTATCGGCATAGACTTGGGCACCACAAACTCCTGCGTTTTTGTCATGGAAGGCAAAGATGCGAAATGTATTACAAACCCGGAAGGCGGGCGTACCACCCCGTCAGTTGTGGGCTTTACAGATAAAGACCGTCTGGTGGGCGATATCGCCAAGCGTCAGGCCGTTACCAACCCGGAACGCACCGTGTTTGCTATAAAACGCCTTGTGGGCCGCCGTTTTGACGCGCCGGAAGTTGGCCGCTGGAAGGAACACAGCCCCTACCGCATAGTTGCGGGTAAAAACGGCGATGCCGCGGTGGAAATTGAAGGCCGCCAGTATTCGGCCTCTGAAGTTTCCGCCATGATATTGGGCAAGCTGAAGGCCGATGCGGAAGCCTATTTGGGTGAAACCGTCACCGAGGCCGTAATTACCGTGCCCGCCTACTTTAACGATGCCCAGCGCCAGGCCACCAAAGACGCTGGCCGTATTGCCGGCCTGGATGTAAAGCGTATTATCAATGAACCGACAGCGGCTTCCCTGGCTTATGGTTTTGACCGTAAAGCCAATGAAAAGATTGCGGTTTTTGACCTTGGCGGCGGCACCTTTGATATTTCCATTCTGGAAGTGGGTGACGGCGTGGTAGAAGTGCGCGCCACCAACGGCGACACCTTTTTGGGCGGCGAAGATTTTGACCAGCGCATCATCAACTGGCTGGTGGAAGAGTTCAAAAAAGAAAACACCGTTGACCTTGCCAAAGACCGCATGGCCCTGCAACGCCTGAAAGAAGCGGCGGAAAAGGCCAAAAAAGACCTTTCCACCTCTATGGAAGCGGAAATAAACCTGCCGTTTATCACCGCCGACCAGACCGGGCCGAAGCACCTTATGCTTAAGCTTTCCCGCGCCAAGCTGGAAAGCCTGGTGGAAGATCTGGTTACCCGCACCATTGAACCCTGCAAAAAGGCCCTGGCCGATGCCGGCTTGAAGGCTTCAGAAATTGATGAAGTGGTTCTGGTAGGCGGCATGACCCGTATGCCTTTGGTGCAGAAAAAGGTTTCCGACTTTTTCGGCAAGGAACCGAACCGGTCTGTGAACCCGGATGAAGTGGTTGCCATGGGCGCGGCCATTCAGGGCGGCATTCTGGCCGGTGACGTGAAAGATATTCTGTTGCTGGACGTAACCCCGCTTTCCTTGGGTATTGAAACCCTTGGCGGCGTGATGACCCGGCTTATTGACCGCAACACCACCATACCCACCCGCAAAAGCCAGACCTTTACCACGGCGGCGGACAACCAGCCTTCGGTTTCCATCCACGTGTTGCAGGGTGAACGCCCCATGGCGGAATCCAACATGACCCTTGGCCGCTTTGAACTTACCGGCATACCGGCTGCCCCGCGCGGCCTGCCGCAGATTGAAGTGACCTTTGACATTGACGCCAACGGCATAGTAAACGTTTCCGCCAAAGACCTGGGCACCGGCAAGGAACAGACCATTCGCATCACGGCTTCTTCCGGCCTGTCGGAATCGGAAATTCAGCGCCTTATCAAGGAAGCGGAAGCTCATGCCGATGAAGACAAGCAACGGCAGGAACTTATTGAAGCGCGCAACCATGCGGACAGCGTTATCTACAGCGCGGAAAAGTCCTTGCAAGACCTTGGCGACAAGGTGGAAGCCGGCTTGAAGTCTGAAATAGAAGCGAAAATTTCCGACCTGAAAAATGTGAAGGACGGTTCTGACGCCGATGCCATCAAGCGCGGCATGGACGAGCTTTCCAAGGCTTCCCACAAACTGGCGGAACAGCTTTACGCCCAAAAGGCCGGTGAGGCCGAACAGGGCGCGGCCGGCAACAGCGGCAACCGTGGCGAAGACGTGGTTGACGCCGAGTTTACGGAAGTTAAAAATTAAGAAGCATTGAAGCTGGTCAGTTGTGCTGACCAGCTTCAGGAATGGCCTCCGGCGGGCTTTGCCCGCCGTTAAGCGACAATCCGACAATCTCAGTGGAGGTTGTTGCATAATGGCCTCCAATGCGAAAATGTCATAACTGTCCAACCAGACCAAATACAAAACCCGGGCAATTTGTCCGGGTTTTGTATTTGGTCTGGTTTTCTAACCCCTTGATAACCCCTGCTTGAAAAACAGGGGTTATCAAGGGGTTGATATAGAGGCCATTGTGCAATGGCCTCATATAATTATTACCGGGGTTTCCAAAGGGGCCGCCGGAGACATTCTTAAACTACCAGCCGTAGCTTTGCAACAAGCCTTCCATTCTGGCGCGTGAAGCTTCCAGCCTTTTGCCCAGTTCAGTGGCGTAAGCTGCTGCGTCCACGTTGCGCCGGGCCACCCCTTCACGCATGGCGCATTCCGCCACGGCCGGGGCCACGCGTTCTATAAGGCGCAGGTCAAAGGCTTTGGGGATAAGATAATTTGGCCCAAATTCCAGCCTTTCCACCCCGTAGGCCGCGCAAACGTAGCCTGGCGCCGGGGTTTTGGCCAGTTCCGCAATGGCTTTTGCCGCCGCAAGCTTCATGCCTTCTGTAATGGATTTGGCCCGCACGTCCAGCGCGCCCCGGAAGATGAAGGGAAAGCCCAGCACGTTGTTGATCTGGTTGGGGTAGTCTGAACGGCCGGTCGCCATAAGGCAGTCCGGCCGGGCGGCCTTTGCTTCATCCCAGGAAATTTCCGGCACCGGGTTGGCGCAGGCGAAAATGATGGGTTGGGCGGCCATTTGCTTCAGCATTTCGCCCTTTATGGCCCCGGCCACAGAAAGGCCAAGGAAGCAGTCTGCCCCGCGCAGGGCTTCAGCCAGCGAGGCAAAGGGTTTGGCAGCGGCAAATTCCCGCTTTTCCGGGGTAATGTCGGCGCGGCCCTGGTGGATGTGCCCGCGTGAGTCAAACATGGCGATATGTTCCGCCGCCACGCCAAGGTTTTTGTAAAAGCGCCCGCAGGCCACGGCGGCGGCCCCGGCCCCGTTTATGACAACCCGGATATTTTCAATTTTTTTGCCGGTAACTTCCAGCGCGTTCAAAAGACCGGCCCCGGAAATTATGGCCGTGCCGTGCTGGTCGTCATGGAAGACCGGGATATCCATTTCCTTTTTCAGGCGTTCTTCAATATAAAAGCATTCCGGCCCCTTGATGTCTTCAAGGTTTATGCCGCCAAAGGTCGGTTCCAGCGCTTTAACCACGGCGCAAAGTTCGTCCGGGTCTTTTACGCGCAGGTTAAGGTCATAGCAGTCCACGTCCGCGTAGATTTTGAAAAGCACTCCCTTGCCTTCCATTACCGGCTTGGCGGCTTCCGGCCCGATATTGCCCAGGCCAAGCACCGCTGTGCCGTTGGAAACCACGGCCACCAGGTTGCCGCGCCCGGTGTAGTCGTAAGAGGCGTCGGCATTTTCATGTATAGCAAGGCAGGCCTCTGCCACGCCGGGGCTGTAGGCCAGGGAAAGGTCTTTTTGGTTGCGGCACGGTTTTACCGGCATTACTTCAAGTTTGCCGGGGCGTCTGGCGCTGTGGTAGTCAAGCGCTTCCTGTTTGGTGAACATTATTGGGCGGCTCCGTTATCCAAAATATCTTCAAGGGTTTGGGCAAAGTTTTCCAGGTCGTCAAGGGGGATGGTAAGCGGCGGTATGACGCGCAGGGTTTTATCTTGCGTAAGGTTTACCACAAAGCCGCGTTGCAGCAGCTTTTCCCACACTGTTTTGCCAGGGTAGGCCAATTCTATGCCAAGCAAAAGGCCGCTGCCGCGTATATCCACAATATGCCCCGGCTTGTCAACGGCAAGTTGGGCAAAGCGTTTTTTGGCCCATTCGCCAATGGTGGCGGCGCGGTCGGCCAGCTTGTCGCGTTCCATGATGTTCAGCACGGCCAGGGCGGCTGCGCTGGCCAGGGCGTTGCCCCCAAAGGTGGAGGCATGGCTGCCGGGTTGCAGCGCGGCACCCAGTTCCGCCCGGCCCATCATGGCCCCCATGGGCAGCCCGTTGGCCAGGGCCTTGGCAGAGGTTATGATGTCCGGCTCAAAGCCGAGTGTCTGGAAATGCTGAAAGCCCCACCACTTGCCGGTGCGGCAAAGGCCGGTCTGCACCTCGTCGGCAATGACCAGTATGCCCTTGTCGTGGCAAAGCCGGGCCACATCCAGCAGGTATTGCCGGTCAAGCGGTTTGACCCCGCCTTCACCCTGAATAACTTCCAGAATAACGGCGGCGGTTTGCGGGGTAATGGCCTCTTCCAGCGCGCGCAAATCATTGGGGGCCGCCTGTTTGAAGCCCGCCGGCATGGGGTGGAAGCCGTCCTGATACTTGGCCTGCCCGGTGGCGGCCAAAGCGGCCAGGGTGCGGCCATGGAAGCAGCCGGTAAGGGAAATTACCTCATAGGCGTCTTTGCCCCGCACCTTTTGCTGCCAGCGCCGGGCCAGCTTGATTGCGGCCTCATTGGCTTCCGCCCCGGAATTGCAAAAAAAGGCCCGGCCCATTGCGCCGCCAGTGGTTTTAAGCAGGGCTTCCGCCAGCAGGGTTTGTTCTTCCTGATAAAACACGTTGCTTACATGCACCAGTTTTTGGGCCTGTTTGTAGATGGCTTCCGCCACTTCCGGGTTGCAGTGCCCAACAGATGCCACGGCAATACCGGACAAAAGGTCAACATATTCACGCCCTTCAAAATCATACAGACGGCAGCCTTCAGCGCGTTTTACCGCCAGGGGGAAGCGTGAATAGGTGCTGAAAAGAATTTGTTCCTCTTTGGCCTTCAAGGTTTCAAAGCTGCTCATCTGATTGTCCTTTTCGTTATATTATTGGCTGGTTGCTGTATTATCCATAAAATAAGCGGAGCGTGCTCTGAAGATCAGGAAAAGACGTTTTTTTGCGAAGGTAATGTACTCTTACGGTACTTGACCAGGGCAAAAAACGGTTTTGACGCAAGCTTCAGACACGAAACGCTTATTTTACGCCCGTGTGCCCAAAGCCCCCGGCCCCGCGTTCGCTATCATTCAGGCTTTGCGCCACGGTGAACACGGGTTGCAGGAAGGGCATGAACACCATTTGCGCGATGCGGTCACCGTGTTTCACTTCATGGGTTTCTTTAGAGGTGTTCAGCATGAAGCAGGTTATTTCGCCCCGGTAATCCGGGTCTATTACCCCCACGCCCTGGGCCAGGGTAAGGCCCTTCACCGCGCCAAGGCCGCTGCGGGAAAATATGAAGGCCGCAAAGCCGGGGGCCTGCGGTTCAATAAAAATGCCGCTTTTTATCCCGGCGCGTTCTCCGGGGTTTATGGTAACGGGTTGTTCCCCCGGCAGCACGGCCCGCAGGTCAAACCCGGCGGAACCGCCGGTGGCCTGGGACAGGCCGCCGCCCGGCGCGTACAGGGCTTCCGCCCCCGGGCCGAACATGATTTTTACCGGAGCCTGAAAAAATATTTGTTCATCTTTAAACACTTGCTTGCCCCAAAATGAAAATACGGTTAAAAGAGATTTATTGTGCTTGTCATTTCTTGTAATCCGGCTTGCTTTGGCCGCATGGGCGTTATTTTACGCCAGTAGGCGGCGCAAGTCAAATGAAGCGCGGTACCGGTTCAAATTTTCGCAAAAAAGTAAATCCTCACAGGAGGCTATAGATGCAAGCGTTGCGCACCTTCAATGTAATTCCCAAAATCCCGGCCGAGCTGGATTCCTTGTGGTACCTGGCCCATAACTACTGGTTTGCCTGGAACCCTGAAATACAACTGCTTTTTGCCCAAATTTCTCCAGCCTTGTGGGAAAACAGCTACGGGAACCCGGTGTGGTTCCTCAACCACATTTCTCAGGCCAGGTATCAGGAACTGATTGATGATGAAGCCTTCCGCCAGCGCTTGAAAGACGCGGTTTCAGACCTTAAGGAATATGCGTCCGCCCCGTCGCCGTACAAGCTTGAAGGGCTGGAACCGGGGCAGCCGGCGGTTGCCTACTTCAGCCTAGAATTTGGCGTGGCCCTTAGCCTGCCCATTTATTCCGGCGGGCTTGGCATTTTGGCGGGCGACCACCTTAAGTCGGCCAGCGACCTCAATGTGCCGCTGGTGGGCATAGGGCTGCTTTACCGCAACGGCTACTTCCGCCAATACATGACGCCGGACGGCTGGCAGCAGGAACGGTACCCGGACTATGATTTTGAACAGATGCCCCTGCGCCGGGCCACCACCCCCAACGGTGAAAACGCCGTGGTGCATTTGCGCATTGGCGACCGCCCGTTGGCCGCGCAAATATGGGAAGCTTCTGTCGGGCGCATCCGCCTGTTTTTGCTGGATACCAACCTGCCGGAAAACCCGGCGGAATTTCGGCCCATAACCGCCCGGCTTTACGGCGGCAGCATAGAAATGCGCATTTGGCAGGAAATTCTTTTGGGCATTGGCGGGGTGAAGGCCCTGAAGCTGCTTGGGCTTAACCCCCGCGTAACGCATATGAACGAAGGCCATTCCGCCTTTGCCGGGCTGGAGCGCGTGCGCGTGCTGATGGCCGAACAGGGCCTTAGCTTTGAAGCGGCCATGGAAGTTACCGCCGCGGGCAGCATTTTTACCACTCACACCCCTGTTCCGGCCGGTAATGACCGTTTTTCACCCCAGCTTATGCAGCAATATTTTGAATCTTACGCCCGCGACATGGGGCTGGCCTTCAAGGTCTTCATGGCCCTGGGCCGTGAAGTGCCGCAGGACGACAGCGAAGATTTTTGCATGACAGTGCTGGCCTTGCGCCTTTCTCGCTTCAACAACGGCGTTTCTACCCTGCACGGGCATGTTTCCCGCAAAATGTGGCATAAAATATGGAACCAGTTCCCGGAAGAAGATGTGCCCATCGGCGCAATTACCAACGGCGTGCACGTGCCCACCTGGGTTGCCCCGGAAATGCGCCTGCTTTATGACCGCTTTATGGGAAGCAGCTGGCGCGGCGGGAAAGATTCCAGCAAGGCCTGGGCCATGGCCGCCAATATTCCGGATTCCGAACTCTGGCGCTCTCATGAACGCATGCGCGCCCGTTTGGTGGATTTTGTGCGCGCCCGCGTGCAAAACCAGCTTATAGCCCAGGGCGTGCGCAGCAAAAACTTGCAGGATGCTGAAGACATTCTGGACCCGGAAGCCCTTACCATTGGCTTTGCCCGGCGCTTTGCCACCTACAAGCGGGCCAACCTGCTTTTTCAGGATGCGGAAAGCCTGGCGCGTATTTTGGGCAACAAGGAAAGGCCGGTGCAGTTTATTTTTGCCGGCAAGGCCCACCCGCATGACAATGAAGGCAAACAGCTGATGAAAGAAATTATCGCGCTTGCCCACAAGCCGGAATTTCACAACCGCGTGGTCTTTCTTGAAGATTACGACATGCAGATCGCGGCGCACCTGGTTTCCGGCTGCGACGTGTGGCTTAACAACCCGCGCCGCCCGTTGGAAGCCTGCGGCACCAGCGGCATGAAGGCCATGTTCAACGGCGTGTTGCAGTTCAGTTCGCTTGACGGCTGGTGGGAAGAGGCCTGGAAGCCCGACAACAGCGTGGGCTGGGCCATTGGCCTTGGCGAGGAATATGAAGATACCACCTATCAGGATTTTGTGGAACTGCAAACCCTGTACAAGGTGCTGGAATCTGAAATTATACCGGACTTTTATGAGCGAGAACGCAGCGGACTGCCCAGAAGCTGGGTAAAACGCATGAAGCAGGCCCTGGTGGAACTTGGCCCCCGCTACAATTCAAACCGCATGGTTTCCGATTACGCGGAAAATGCCTACATTCCGGCCTTCAGCAGCCATATGCAGCTTTGCCGCAATGAATTTGCATCTGCCCACGAACTTTCAAAGTGGCGCATGCATATTATGACCCACTGGGGCGAAGTGCAACTGCGCAATATCGCGACAGTGCACGATGAAACGCTTTTTGTCGGCGATTCCGCGCAGGTAAGCGCGGAAGTATTTACCGCCGGCATTCCGGTGGAACATCTGCAAATGGAAATTTACACCGGCCACCTGGGGCAGAACGACAACTTTGTTGGCCGTTCGCTCACCCCCATGTTTCCGGAAGGGGAAGCGCAAGACGGCTGGCAAAAGTTTGTAGGCAGCTTCAAACCGGCGGATTCCGGGCGCTACGGCTTCAACGTGCGCGTAATGCCGGTGCACCCGTTGCTGCCCAACCAGCACTTTGGCCTTATCCGCTGGGGGCAATAAGCAAGCTGGTTTGAAAATATGAAATATAAACCGCCACGCGCAAAATGGGGCACAGGCTTAAACAGCATTGCGTCCATTTTGCGCGTGGCGGTATTTTTAACGAGTTTTTTTTGTGGCGCTTTTACGGCCTTGGCTGTTGAACGCATCTTTTTGCCGTCTGACGGCAAGGCCGTTGCCCTTGAGCAGTTCCCGGGCTATTCCAGAGCATCAAAACATTTTCAGCATTTTTTCCGGCAGCGGCAGCACTAAAATTGAAGCTGCCCATTTCCACATGCCAAGCATCAAATATGAGGCCATTGTGCAACTGCCTCAAGAAGGTAGTTTCGCTTGAGCATTGGCGGTAGAGTTCCCTGAGGAGGTTTTAGTGTGTCCCCGGTATACACGGAACAGAAGGACAATACTATTTGTATATAAACAATGCAAGGTGCAAATTAAATATATACACGGTGGATTGGTTGAAAATGCCTCGTACAATAAAAACGGAGGCATCAAAATGACCGATGAAAAACAATTGGGCAAAAGAATCCGGGCGTTGAGACAAAAAAAGAAACTTACTCAAGAACAGGCTGCTGAACTGACTGGCCTGAATGCCAAGTATTGGAGCAACCTTGAGTTGGGCAAGGAAACTATTTCAGTTAAGAATTTATCCAGGATCGTAGCCGCATTGGAAGTTACCTTGGCAGACCTTGTAAACGCGGGGCATGAAGCGCCCAGAAAAATTCTTGAGGAAGAAGCGCGAAAGATGATTGCAGCGGCTGATGATGAGCAAATGAAGACCATTTACCGAATTTTGACTGCCATAGTACGGTAAGGCGGCTGTATACAGTTTTACCACCCCAACACGCTGCCCCAAAATTTATTCGCTGTGGGCAGTAAACCTGGTGCCGGAAGGCCGCATTCGTTTATCAGCCAGATGAAATCTGGCGTTGTGAAGCGAAGCGCAACGCCCGCGAAATTGTCGCAGGCGGGCTTTGCCCGGCCCAAGGCCGTTGCGCAAAAAAATTATCAGGTGAGGCCATTGCGCAATGCTGGATAAAAGAACATGGCCTTGAAGGAATATTAACCAAAATGCCGTTGAATATCAGTTGTTATGACTGGGCCATTGAAAATAAATTTTTTGCGCCCAAAAGCAATGCGCAAAAAACTGGCGGCTTTATGCAAAGCTTTACTTCCGCAGTGCTGGAACATTGCCATTACACTTGCGAACCGGCAGGATAAAACAATGGTTCTTCCCACCAATAAAAGTATCCGCTATGCTTATGATGACATGATGCGCGTTATTTCTGAAATCGATTACATATTGATTTCCCTGCATAATATAGGCAGCTACTACCATAATGCACCAGGGGAAATTACTGAAAAAAGGCGCAGAGAATACGAAAGGGAAACCACATTATACATAGACGAATCAAACGTCACCGCCAGGTTGGCAAACATCAGGGCAATATTGACAGAGGGTTTTGATTTGCGGCTGGGAGATGATGAACTGGATGATGTGGAACGCGCCCTGCTTGATGCCAAGTATTGGGAACAGCCGGGGGATTACCGCAAATTGCCCGTACAGGATGATAATGAGTAGCCTAAAACAGTCTATAGTTATTTCCATATAAGCCGAAAAGCATGATACATGCCAAGCTATATGCGGGGAACACTATGTCGTTAATAAGTACTCTTTATGATAGTGCAAAAATTACCAATGAAATCATGGCTCAAAATTTACTTGGGCAGGTTTCTGCGGCGGCGCAAAACGCTTCTGGAACTTCCAGCGGCGTAGCGGCCACATCCAGCACCAAAGACACTATGGTTCTTTCTCCGCAAGCGCTTGCCGCTGCGCAACCGTATATAAGTGAAAATTATAAGGAAGCGCTTTCTTCCACCCTTGCCGATGGCACTCTTGCCACTGTCGCCAAAAGAATTGACACTGCGGAAGGGGAAGCGGCCAAGTATACGGTGAACATTACCGAGCCAGGCAGCGGGGCCGGTTTTTCACTTGATTTTACCGGTGACATGCGCATCAGCAAAAATTCCGATGGCGGGTACTCCTTCTACAACAACGCATCGGACACAACGCATATACTTGGCGCGGACGGCAGCAGAAGCGAGGTTGGCGGAAATGCCATAAACGCTGATGCCAATACCCTTTATGTCAGCACATCCGGCAATGCCATTGCTACCGGCAACGGCAACAACACCATTTTTGTATATGGCGATAATGCCAGCGTCACGGGCGGCAGTGGCAATGATACCGTTGTGCTGAATAGTGGCTTATCCAATGTCACCGTCAACACAGGCGAGGGTAACGACACTGTTACATCCGGCGGTGTGCTTACGGATTCAACCATTGATCTTGGTGAAGGCAACAATACGCTTGCGGTCAAAAATCTTGATGGCGGCAGCGTTTCCGCCGGAGACGGCAATAACACTATTCGCGTTTCTTACGCCAAAAACGACGCTTCCATTGCGCTTGGCAATGGGGGCAACAAAACGGAAATATATTCCCTTTCAGACAATTCTTCTCTTTCTATCGGAAATGGGCATGGTTGGACACAGGTTTTGAGCATGACTGATGCAGCATCGGTCAGCTTTGGCAACGGCGATAACACAGCTTATATTGGTTATGCCACCGGAAATGCTTCCATATCGTTCGGCGATGGAAATAATGACATTATCGCCAGCCGCCTGAGGGACGACAGCTCGCTTGTTCTGGGGCATGGAAATAATATCGCAAGGGCAGGATTGGGCGGCAACGCTTCCTTAACCGCCGGAGATGGAGACAACGTAATAAGAACAGACGACATGAATGGTTCCGCCTCGATATCGGCGGGGAATGGAAATAACGCTGTAAACGCAGGTGATATGAGTGGTTCCGCCTCAATATCATTGGGGCACGGAAATAATAAAATAAACGCCAGCGGCATGAGCGGCGATGCCTCAATGTCATTGGGGGATGGAAGCAATTCTGTAAGCGCCGGTGACCTTAGCGGCAACAGCAGCATTACGGTTGGGGACGGGTACAGCCATGTCATTGCCGGAAATCTTAGCGGCAATGCCTCTGTTACGATAGGCAAGCATAGTTCTTCCTGGGCAAGCATAAGCAGTTTTTCCGGCGGATCCTCCCTTACTATCCGCGGGACGACCTATAATGAGAAAAATCCATATAATTCCGTCATGATGTCTATAGATGTGAGCGGCCAGGCAAGCGCCCTTTATAACGAACATATCAGTTCAATAATTGCGGGCGGCACAGACAGTGATTACCCGGCCACCGGGAATAGAGAAAAAGCCCTGGCCGCATATTCGCACCCAGTTGAAAGCGCCTCAACCAGTGTTGAAGGTTCCGGCGTTGAAAGTTCTGGTGAGACATCCGAATAGGCATTGTGCAACGGTCTCAAATCACTCATTTCAAGCATAAATTGTTCTATATCCCGCTGACGAGGTTCAGGAGGGAAGGGGGTCTGGGGGAAGGGAACCTCAAGGACTTCAAGTCCTTGGGGTTCCCTTCCCCCAGATTCTCTCCAGTCAGTTCCGGGTGCCTCGGGCGGAGTTCAGCACGGCCAGCAGGGCCACGCCAACGTCTGCGAACACGGCTTCCCACAGGCCGCTAAGGCCTACCGCGCCCAGGGCCATGAAGGTGGTTTTCACCCCAAGGGCCAGTATTATGTTTTGCCACACTACGCCGCGCACTTGCCGGGCAATGCCCACCAGACGGGGAATGTTTGAAGGGCGGTCGTTCAAAATGACGGCGTCCGCCGTTTCAATGGCCGCTTCCGCCCCAATGCCGCCCATTGCTACGCCTACGCGGGCCAGGGCCAGGCTGGGGGTATCATTTATGCCGTCGCCCACAAAAATTACTTCTTCGAGCCGGGCCAGGGCCTGCATGGCTTCCACCTTGTCTTCCGGCAGCAGTTCGGCGCGGTAGCCGTGCAAGTTCAGGGCGTTTGCCACCTTGGCGGCGGCCTCTTCCTTGTCGCCGCTAAGCATGTAGGTTTTAAGGCCGGCCTTGTGCAGGGCCTGAATGGCTTGCGCCGCGTCATCCTTTATTTTGTCCGCCATGGTAATGTAGCCCAAATATTCATTGTTTTCCGCTACATATATAATGGTGCCGCTTTCCGGGCTTTCCGGCGCTTGCAGCCCGTTATCCAGCAGTAATTTGCGCTTCCCGGCCAAATAGCGGCGTTCGTTATGGTGGGTTATCATGCCGCTGCCGGCAATTTCCAGGGCGGACATACCTTCCGGCCTTTGGAAGGCGGGCAGCAGGCGCATAATGGCCTTGGCGATCGGGTGGTTGCTGTCGCATTCCGCCAGGGCGGCGGCTTGCAGCAGGCGGGCTTCTGTCACGCCGGGGGCGGGCGCAAGGTGTGAAACCGCGAAGGCCCCTTGCGTAAGGGTGCCGGTTTTATCAAAAATAACGGTTTTTACGCCCAGCACGCCATCAAACACGTTGCCGCCCTTTACCAGAATACCGTGGCGCGAGGCCAGGCCAATGCCGCCGAAATAACCAAGGGGAATGGAAATAAGCAGGGCGCAGGGGCAGGAAATGACCAGCAGCACCAGGGCGCGGTATATCCATACCGACCAGGCGGCCCCGGCCAGCAGGGGCGGTAGCGTGGCCACCAGCAGGGCGGCCAGCATGACCAGTGGGGTATAATAGCGGGCAAAGGTGGATATAAAGCGTTCCGTGGGTGATTTGCGGGCCAAGGCGCTTTCTACCATTTCCATAATGCGGGCCATGTGGGTATCTGTAAAGCGGGCTGTGGCCTTCACGGTAAGCACCGCGCCCAGGTTGATGCTGCCCGCCAGAACCTTGGCCCCCGGCCCGGCCTGCACCGGCACCGATTCCCCGGTAAGGGAAGACTGGTCAAGCTGGGAAGCCCCTTCAAGCACCAGGCCGTCAAGCGGTACCTTTTCACCGGCGCGCACTATGAACGTCTGGCCCGGTTCAACGCCTTCCACCGGCACGGCCTGCACGCGGCCATCCTCCAGCAGGTTGGCGGTTACGGGCTTACCGGCCAGCAGGGCCTTTATGGAACCGCGCGAGCGTTTGGTTGCCAGATCCTGCACAAATTCGCCGATACGGTAAAACAGCATTACGCCAACGGCCTCGGCCATGTGCCCAAGGGCAATGGCCGCGCAGGTGGCAAGGCCCATAAGCATAAATTCATTGGCCCAGTCGCCTTTGCGCAAGGCGGCGAAGCCATCGCGGAAAACCGGCAGGGCGCAAATAACATAGGGTATGCCGAAAAATACCCGCATGCCCCATTCGCCAAAATATACGCTGAAAAATTCATCGCAAATCATGGCCGCGATAAAAACCGCCAGGTTTACGGCCAGCAGAACAGCTTCCCGTTTTTGTTCCGCGTCCAGGTTGATTTTTTTGTTTTTTTCGGCATCTGTCTCAAACATCTTTGTTTCAGCCCGGCAACAGGCACAGCCATGTTCGGCGCTTGCATCGCAGTGTTCCATATTATTTTCCTTAAAATATAGTATATTAAGTTAGTAATCAGAATCTTCGTTTTCCAGCGAATGGATGGCAAGGGAATGGAAGTTGTCCATTTCCACGCCTTCCGTGTCCTCATCTTCCATGCCGGGCAGCCGGGCGTTGCCGGCGGCGCAACCCGCTCCTTCACGCTGCAAAATGTGGCGCATGCGTTCTTCATCCGCCAAAATGGACGGGTGGTCGGCCAGGGCATTCAGCACCCATTCAAGGGCGGCCACGGCCTGCGCCACAACCTTGGGGTTGCCGTGCGCGGCATCCGCTTCCTGCAGGGCGTAATACACCCATTTGCCGTGCTTGCGGCTGTCTATAAGCCGGGCCTGGCGCAACACCGCCAAATGCTTTGACGTGGTGGACGGGGCAAGGTCAAGAAAGGCCGTTATCTGGCACACGCAAAGTTCACGCCCGCGCAGGGCCAGGAGGATGCGCAGGCGGTTTTCATCGCTCAGGGCCTTGGTGATATTTGTAAAGTCAATCATTTGTAATATCCTTGTGGGCGTTTTGCCGGGGTAATTTCCTCATTTCGATATATGACGAAATAACGCATCGGCAAAATTAAGTCAAGCCTCTTTCTTTTTTCTGTAAGAGAGGTTAAGAAAAAACATCACTGCATTGCCAGGAGGGAAGCGTGGAATATTTGAAGATCAAGCGCGCGCTGCTAAGCGTGACCGACAAAAGCGGTTTGGTTGAACTTGCCGGTTTTTTAAGGGAAAATGATGTGGAGCTGGTTTCTACCGGCGGCACATACAAAACCTTGCAAGAAGCCGGGTTTGAAGTAACGCCGGTAAGCGCTGTGACCGGCTTCCCGGAAATTCTTGGCGGCCGGGTTAAAACCCTGCACCCGAAGATTCACGGCGGCATTCTGGCGGACAAGGACAACCCGGAACACCTTGCCACGCTGAACGAATTTGACATCAAGGCCTTTGACCTGGTGTGCGTGAACCTTTACAATTTTTACGGCGCGGTTGAAAAACAGCTTAGCCTGCGGGAAACCATTGAGGAAATTGACATAGGCGGCCCCTGTCTGCTGCGGGCCGCGGCCAAGAATTTCCATTCCCTTCTGGTGCTTCCGGGTGTGGAATATTACGCGGAAACCATGCAGGAACTTAAAGAAAACGATATGCAAGCCTCGCTTGAACTGCGCCGTAACCTGGCCGCCGTGGCCTTTACCGCCACAGCCGGTTATGACACAATGATAAGTTCATGGCTTTCACGCCAATAGAACCAGCGAAAGTGGAGGGCCAGGACGGGAAGGGCGCCGCCGTTTATGCGTTTACCCCGCGCGGGGCGCTGCTGGCGCGTAAAATTTCCGGGTTTTGCGCGGCTGATCTGTATTTTGCCGCGAGTTTGCGCGGCCATTTTGAAAAAACGCCGCAAGGGCCGGAAGCACTGCAAACAGAGCAAACGCCCGAGGCAGAGCAAACGCCAGAGGCAAAACAGGCAGAATACGCCGGGCCGGAATATTTTGACAAGCCCGGCGTGTTGCTGCGTCAAAATTTCCGGCGTTATTCCTGCCATATTTTCATTGCGGCAACCGGCATAGTTGTGCGTTGCCTGGCCCCGCTTCTGTCAGAAGCGGGCACAGCGCCCCTGAACGGGAAAGCCCACAGCCCGGCGGTGCTGGCCCTTGACCAGGACGGACGCTTTGTAATCAGCCTGCTTTCCGGCCACCTGGGCGGGGCCAATGCCCTGACGCGGGAACTGGCGGCCTTTTTGGGCGCTGCCCCGGTAATAACCACGGCCACAGATTGCGCCGGTTTGCCTTCCCTTGACTTGCTGGCCCAAAGCAGGGGGTTGCGCATTGAAAATTTGCACGCGGTAAAGGTTGTAAACAGCGCCCTGCTGCGCGGAGAAAAACCCCTGCTGTACGACCCGCGCAACCTTTTGGGGCTTGCGGGCACGGAAGATGAAGCCTTGTTCACACGGGTTGAAACGGCGGCCGAATTGGCTATGCGGCCAGCCGGGCAAACCGGCGAGGCGGGGCAAGCTGTAGAGGCAGGGCAGGGCATAGAGGCGTGGCAAGAGCGGGCGGCGGTTTTTGCCGGGCCGTTTTCTGCCGAGCCGTTTTCTGCCGGGCCAGATGATTTTTCTGAAAAACTGGAAGCTTTGGGGCAGATCAGTCAAAATGCGTTGCGGCAAAGCGCGTTATGGCAAAACACGCTCTTTCTGCGCCCGCAGGACGCATGCCCGCAAAACCGGCAGGCACCGGATTCATGCCATTCAAATGTCTTACGCCCGAATTTGTGCCTTGGCCTGGGCTGCAAGCGCGGCGTAAGCGCGGCTGCCCTGCTTGCCTTTGTGGCGGAACAGTTTCTTGCCAATGGCCTGAGCTTGCGCGACATTGCCTGCCTTGCCAGTTTTGACGCCAAGCGGGATGAAGCGGCCCTGCATCAACTGGCAAACCTGCTTGGCGTGCCGTTGCGCTTTTTTTCCGCCGGGGAACTGGCGGAATGCCCCGGGCCGTCATATTCCCCCAAGGCGCGGGAGGTTTTTGGCCTGAACGGCGTGTGTGAAAGCGCGGCCCTGCTGGCCGCCGGTTCCGCTGACTCCGCCCTTTCTGGCGGCTCTGCCTTTTCTGGCGGATCCGCCAGTTCCGCCGGTTCTACACTTTCTG
Source organism: Desulfovibrionaceae bacterium (assembly GCA_031552315.1). Classification (GTDB taxonomy): domain Bacteria; phylum Desulfobacterota; class Desulfovibrionia; order Desulfovibrionales; family Desulfovibrionaceae; genus JAVBMP01. Next base: position 17,196 of record JAVBMP010000130.1, read on the forward strand.
GCGGCCCAGCCTGTCCCGCCGGGCGTCTGCTTGTGCCCAAACAGCGCGGGCCGGGCATTACCCTGGCCGTTGCGGCAACAGGCCTGGCCCAAGTCAACAGACCATGAAAACCGCTTTACGCGGAAGCTGTAAACATGTTCAAAATTATTAGAGAACGCCTGAAACAAAAGTACCGTACCGGGGCCTACCCGCAAAAAGACCCTGTGCTTTCCCCGCGTTACAAAGGCCGCCCGGCCATAGACGCCCGGCTTTGCCAGGCCGGGGGGTGCGGACGCGCCTGTGCCGCGGCTTGCCCTGCCGGCGCGGTTTCTTTTGCCCCTGGCCTTGCGCTGGATATGGGCCGCTGCACCTTTTGCGGCCTGTGCGCGGACGCGTGCCCCAACCGGGCCATTGCCTTCGGGCCGGACTGGCGCTTGGCTTCCACCAGCCGGGAAGGGCTGTGGGTGCGCCCGGTGGAAGGGGGGCTTGCAGCCGGTGAAAAAAGCCACGTAGAACCGCTTGCCCCGGAATTGCGGAATATTTTTGGGCGATCGCTGCGTTTGCGCCAAGTTTCCGCCGCCGGGTGCAATGCCTGTGAGGCGGACATAAACGTGCTGGGCACCCTGGTTTTTGATATGCCGCGCTTCGGCATAGACCTTGTGGCTTCCCCCCGCCATGCCGACGCCATGATTATTACCGGCCCCTTGCCGCGTAATATGTTGCTGGCCGCGCAAAAAGCCTTTGCCGTAATGCCGGAACCAAAACTTGTGATAGCCGCCGGGGCCTGCGCCATTTCCGGCGGACTGTTCGCCGATTTCGCGGGCACGCCGGGCGGGCAGGGGGCCAACGGGGTGGAAGGCGTTTTCAAACCTCACCTTTATATACCCGGTTGCCCCCCCAACCCCTACACCATTTTGGATGGCATGCTGCGGCTTTTGGGCCGGGTGTAGCTTTTTTGCGCAAGGCTTATTTGGTGCCGAATATATTGTCCCCGGCATCGCCAAGGCCGGGCAGTATGTAGCCGGCCGCGTCAAGTTTTTTGTCGATGGCGGCGGTGTGAATGTCCACATCCGGGTGGGCCTTGCACATTGCGGCAATGCCTTCCGGGGCGCAAACAATTGATATGGCCCGTATGCTTCGGCAACCGGCGTCTTTAAGAATATTGGCCGCTTCCACCATACTGCCGCCGGTAGCCAGCATTGGGTCAAGAATAACCGCCATGCGCCGGTCAATATCCTTGGCCAGCTTGGCGTAATAGCGTACCGGCACAAGGGTTTCCTCATTGCGGAACAGGCCTATTACGCTTACCTTGGCGCTTGGCACAAGGTCAAGAAAGCCGTCAAGCATGCCCATTCCGGCCCGTAAAATCGGCACGGCGGTAATTTTTTTGCCCGCTATGCGTTCCGCCTCTACCGGCCCGGCCCAGCCCGCAACCGTATATTTTTCCATGGGCAGATCTTTGGTCGCCTCATAAGTCAAAAGACGCGCCATTTCTGTTGTGACAAGCCGAAAGGCGTTGCTGGACAACTTGTGGTTGCGCAATATTCCAAGCTTGTGCCTTACCATTGGGTGTTCCGCCACGTAAACCGCCATAATATGCTCCTTAAAATATAATTTTAACCCGTTATGCCGCGTCATCATACATCATAAGGACCTTGTCTGACAACCGCCGCAAAATATTTGTCCGCGCCGCTTTTTTGCTTGACGCGGGGTAACCTTGTCTATATAGCTCTTTGTTCAACCTTGCTCGCTCGCATTTTGAACGCGGGCGGGCCATATGTCCAAAAGGAGAATGACATGCGTAAATTTGAAACGCTGCTGCTCTTGAGCCCGGAGCTGAACGCTGACGCCCGTGAGGGCCTGCTCAGCACCTTTTCCGGCGTAATTGAGCGCGAAGGCGGCAAAATTGTGGTGGCGGACCATTGGGGCATGCGCGACCTTGCCTACCCGGTGCAAAAGCAGATGCGCGGCTACTATGTGCGTCTTGAATACACCGGCCCCGGTGCCATTGTGGCCGAACTGGAACGTAACATCCGTAACTCTGACGGCATTTTCAAGTTCGTCAGCGTAAAACTGGCCGATGACATCGCCATGGCCAAAGAAGCCGCCAAAGCCGGGGAAGGAGCCTGATTATGAACGGTCCCAACAAGAAAAAATTCACCACCCGCCGCAAGTTTTGCCGCTTCTGCGCGGACAAGGAAACCCCGCTGAACTACAAGCGCCCGGATATTCTGCGCGAATTTACCACGGAACGCGGCAAGATTATTGCCCGCCGCATTACCGGCACTTGCGCCTTCCACCAGCGCCAGCTCACTGTTGAAATCAAGCGTGCCCGTCAAATGGCTCTGCTTATTTACACCGCGACCCACGCTTGCGATGTAAAGAAAAAGAGCGTGCTGTAGGAGTTGGCCATGATGAAAGTTATACTCAGATCAGACGTTGAAGCCCTTGGACACATGGGCGAAATTGTTGATGTAAAGCCCGGCTATGGCCGCAACTTTTTGTTGCCCCAGGGCCTGGCCATGCTTGCCACCCCGTCCAATCTCAAGGTGTTTGAGCTGGAACGCAAAAAGCTTCAGGCCAAGGTTGACGCCCTGCGCGGCGCCGCCAAAGACCTGGCCGCCCGCCTGGATGGCCTTGAACTGAAAATGCCCATGCGCGTTGGTGAAAACAACAAGCTTTACGGTTCCGTCACTTCCAGCCTTATCGGGGAAGCCCTCTCCGCCCAAGGCATTGAACTTGACCGCCGCCGCATCCTGCTTGATTCCCCCATCCGCAGCCTGGGTGAATACGACGTGCGCGTGCGCCTGCACTCCGACGTTGTGGCTGAACTTAAAGTAAAAATAGTGCCTGAAGAACGCGTGATCCATGATAACGCCCCGGCGCCCGCCACAGAAGCGGAATAAGTCCACTTCAGCCCGTTTTGGCAATAGGGCCGCTCTTGCCGCCGATGGCGGCGAGGGCGGCCCTTTACTCTCGCCCTCTGAAGCCGAGGCCGAAATTCTGCGCAATGTGCCCCCGCACAACGTGGAATCTGAGGAAGCCGTGCTGGGCGGCGTGCTTATCCGTTCCGATTCCCTAATCAATATTCTTGACCTGATAACTGAAGAAGATTTTTACATTCCGGCCAACCGCATAATTTTCAGCGCCATGGCGGAAATGTTTTTCAAAAACCTGCCGGTTGATTTAACCACTGTGGCCGCCTACCTGCAAGACAGCAACCGCCTTGAAGACGCCGGCGGGCACATCTACCTTGCTGAACTGGCCCAGGGCGTGGTAAGCGCGGCCAACGCGGAATACCACGCCGCCCGCGTGCGTGACCGTTCCCAACTGCGCAAACTCATTGGCGCAAGTTCCGATATTATCGGCAAATGTTTTGAACCGGGCGCGGACGCCAAAGAAATTGTGGATGACGCCGAGCGCGCCATTCTTACCGTGGCCGAACGCACCAACAGCCGCAGCTACGCAGCCACCTTCGAGCTGGCGCACCAGGTATTTGAAGAACTTACGCAAAAGGCCTCGGTGCGTGATACCGTAACCGGGGTGAACACCGGCTACACCCGCCTGAATGAGCTTACATCCGGCTTTCAGCCTTCAGACCTTATAATTCTGGCCGCGCGCCCTTCCATGGGCAAGACCGCCCTGGCCCTGAACATAGCCATGCGGGCGGCGGTGCAGCATGAAGTGCCGGTAGCCATCTATTCACTGGAAATGAGCACCAAACAGCTTATGCTGCGTATGCTCTGCGCCTGGGGCTGCGTTGACCTTTCCCGTATGCTGCGGCCCAGCAAGCTGAATGACGATGACTGGGCCAACCTTACCCAGGCCGCGTCCGACCTTGCCGGAGCGCCAATTTTTATTGACGACACCCCGGCCCTTTCCATAATGGATTTGCGCACCCGCTGCCGCCGCTTGAAGCGTGAACGCAATCTGGGCATGGTGGTTATAGACTACCTGCAGCTTATGCGGGCAGGCCGCCGGGTGGATTCCCGCGAACTTGAAATATCAGAAATTTCCCGCGGGCTTAAGGGCCTGGCCAAAGAACTGAACGTGCCGGTAGTAGCCCTGGCCCAGCTTAACCGCAAGGTTGAAGAACGCCAGGACAAACGCCCCATGCTTTCCGACCTGCGCGAATCCGGCGCCATTGAACAAGATGCGGACGTAATCATGTTCCTGTACCGCGACATAGTCTACACCCACAAATCCAACCAGGGCCCGCGCCCCAGCGAAGACCCGGCAGAAATAATCATAGGCAAACAACGCAACGGCCCGGTAGATTCCCTGACCCTGCTCTACCGTGCCGCCCACACCCGCTTTGAAGATATGAGCCTTGCGCCAAATGTTCCGTTTGGGATGTAGACGGAAATTTGTCATCAAAATAAATTTAAGACAGTAAAACCGGCGATAAAATAACGTATGAGCAGTACAATAAATTTTAACCGTACCCACCTGACAGGCAAAGAATTTGCCTATATTACCGAAGCCGCAGCCAACCGGCTGGCTGGTGACGGTTCCTTCACCAAACGCTGCCACAAATGGCTGGAAGAAAGCACGGGCTGCGCCAAGGCCCTGCTTACGCATTCCTGCACGGCCGCCCTGGAAATGTGCGCCTTGTTGCTGGATATTCAACCCGGGGATGAAGTTATAATGCCTTCCTACACCTTTGTTTCCACCGCCAACGCCTTTGTGCTGCGCGGCGGGGTGCCGGTGTTTGTGGACATTCGTGAAGATACCTTAAACATTGATGAAAATTTGCTTGAAGAAGCCATTACCCCGCGCACACGGGCTATCGCGCCAATGCATTACGCGGGTGTGGCTTGCGAGATGAATAAAATTATGGACATTGCCGCCCACTATAATCTGGGGGTGGCGGAAGATGCCGCCCAGGGCGTGATGTCGCGCTACAAGGGCAAGCCGCTCGGCACTTTTGGGGCCTTGGGCGCCTTGAGCTTTCATGAAACCAAAAATCTCATTTCCGGTGAGGGCGGCGCGCTGTTGATAAATGACCCGGCATTGGCTCAACGTGCGGAAATAATTCGGGAAAAAGGCACAGACCGCAGCCGCTTCATACGTGGAGAAATAGATAAGTATACTTGGCAGGATATAGGGTCTTCATATCTGCCAAGTGAAATTATAGCGGCCTTCCTGGCGGCCCAGCTTGAAGAGGCGGAAAGCATAACCGCCAGCCGCATGGCCGCCTGGAATTACTACCATGAGGCGCTGGCCAGCCTGGAAACCAAAGGGCTTTTGCGCCGCCCCATAGTTCCGGCGGGCTGCGAGCACAATGCCCACATGTACTATGTGCTGTTGCGTGAAGATATTGACCGCCAGGCCGTGCTTGCCAGGCTGAAGGCCAATGGCGTTCACCCGGTTTTCCATTACATTCCCCTGCATTCTTCACCGGCCGGGCAGCGTTTTGGCCGGGCGCACGGCAAGCTTGAACGTACAGACCGCCTTTCTGAACGCCTGGTGCGCTTGCCGCTTTGGGTGGGGCTGGAACCAGGGCAGCAAGATTTTATAGTTGAAACGCTGGGGTCTGCCCTGCGCGATGCTGTTCGTTAAAATAAGTAATTGTTTAAGATTGTTACAGGTAAGATGGCGTGTCGCGCCGCGCTGTTCAAAAAACAGTCAATTTAATAATTGAAGGTTATTCTACGTCTGCTTTGGAGAGATGCATGCAACCTGCCAGCAATAAACGCCCCTTGGCCTTTATTTTATTTTGTCTTGCCCTTGGGGCGGTGTTTTTGACGCATCTGGCTTTTGTCAGTTGGCAACCGCTGATTGCGGATGATTTATATATACTTACTGTTGTGCGTTCTGTTTCAGACATTTTTACGCGCGCCTGGTGGGTTTATTGGGAAATAGACGGCCGCGTTGGCCTGGTAATTATCCATAATATTTTGTTTTCCTTGCCGCGCGGGCTTGGGGACATTGCGCGGGCGCTGGTGCCGGTTTTTACCATATTGGCCTGCTATCGCATGTTTTATGGGCAACGCTGGAAGGAACACCTTTCCGGCCTTACGGTCATATTATTGTGCTGCGGCTTGTGGTGGGTTGTTCCTGGTTACGGCGAGGCCTTTTTATGGCTTACAGCCACCAATTACAGCACCGCCGCCTTTCTTGCCGTCTGGGCGCTTGTGCCGTTCGCCGATTTGATCAGAGGTGAAAACAGCATCGCATCCTGGCCGCTGCCTGGCAAAATTGCCCTGCTTGTGCCGTATTTGCTTATAGGCCTTACAGACCACCTTACGGTTGGCGGCATGCTGCTGTTTATAGCCTTTGCCCTTGCTTACAACCGCATCCGCCTGCAAAACAACGCCAAGTGGGCCTTGTGGCCTGTCTTCGGCCTGGTGTGCGGGCTTGCCATAATGCTTACCGCACCGGGGAATTACGCGCGGGCCAAGCTTATAAAACACGCGGGCTGGTTCAACAACTTTTGGGGCTTGCTCTCCGACCACACCGCTCTTTTTAAAGACCAGTTGACTTGGCTTGCGGTTTTTCTGCTTGTCTGCCTGCTAACAAGCTACCTGAAAAAGTCGGCCGGCGGTTTAAAAAAAATTGTGGCGGATCTGTCAAAGCATAAAACCGTGATGTTCTTTCTGGCCTTCTGCTTTGTATTTTCCGGTATTATTTGCGCATCCGCGCTTTATCTGCCTTTGCCTCCGCGCGCTTTCACATTTGGTTCCCTGATGCTTTTGGGCGCTATTTTCATGCTTGTGCGCTGGCTTTACCACAACATGCCGCGCGCCACATCCGTCATGCTGGCGCTTTTTACCGTGATAAGCATATGTTCCATATATGGCGAACTTAAAATTTATAAACTCGATGCGGGCATTGAAGAAAAACGCCTGAGCATCATTGCTGAACACCCCAAAGAAAATTTGTGCCTGCCGCCATACCTGGCCCAAATATCAAAGTTTTCCGTCCAATTCGGCAATGATGTAAGGGCAAACAAGCTTGACGACTGGCGCAACACCAGCACGGCCATGTACTACGACTTGCCAAGCGTGTGGCAGTGCACTGTGCGCAACGCCATGTGCTTCACCATGTCGAATGGAACAAAACTCTGCGCCGACCAGCGCCAGGGGGTGCTGATTTTTGCGCCGGAAGACCTGGCGAAATTGAGCAGGAAGCCGGAAAGAATAGCGGCTTCACACATTCCGCAAACAGTGCGCGGCCTTACGCTAAGAAGCCTGTGGCCGGTGCTGGGTATGAACAACCCAACTGGCTGGCGCGGTAAAATAGCGCCCCTGTTCTACCGCCGCCACCGCCTGGTAACAGACAAAGAAACCGGCGCTCTGTATATTGACATTGACAACACCAAAAGCCACGCCGACCTGCCCATCTTCCTTGTAGACCCGGAAACCGGCGCGTTTATAAAAGGTGACCGCTCGCAAGGGTATTATCAGGTGCTGGAAGGCGGCCCGGTGGAGCCGTATAATTTTTAAGGAAAAATGCCAAATGAGCCGTGCTAGAAAATTCATAAGTCAATATATATATAACATTATACTGGTTGGGCTTGCCTTGCTGCTGGTTTGCCTTGTCCAGTTTGCTTTTTTAAATAAATTCCCCTTGTTGGGCGATGACTTCGTATTGATCAACGCCAGGCGACTAATACGAAGCATTCGCGCTCTATATCTTTTCCCTTTGGAGTTATATAAAGGCGTTGATGGCAGGCTGCTGTTATATGTAATCAACACTTTCCTTCTCTATATTCCAAAAGCCGTAAGTAATGTGTTGCTGGCATTACTGCCTGCAGTTATCATTCTGGTTATGCATAGGCTGATTTATGGAGTTGCTTGGAAAAATAAAATAAATTGGGGAAGCGTGCTGTTGCTTGCATGCGGTCTCTGGCTTGTTGTTCCGGCTTATGCCCAAGTTTTTTTTTGGATCACCGCAACCAATTACAGCATAGCCGCCGCTTTGGGTTTGATAGGCTTAATGCCTCTTGTCAGAGCACTGCGTGAAGAAGCGCCGTTACTAAAATATCGCCTTCCGCGCTGGGTTTTGGCTTTTATTTTCTATAGTATAATTGGAATCTCGGATTACTTTATTGCTGGCGGGGTATTGGTATTTTGTCTTCTAACGTGTATATATTGTTTTTTTGCATACAAAAAAATTTATGCCTGGGTATTATTCGCCATAGGCGGCCTCCTGTCCGGTTTATGCATAATAATTACTGCCCCAGGAAACGGCTATAGACACGCGGTTACGGCAGCTGGTGTTGCATGGTTTAGCAAAATACCTGAAAATTTATATGATTACTGCGGGTATTTTGCGGATTCCTTGTTTTTTATGATAGTTATCAGCATTATATATTTTTTCTTTTTAAAAAAAGAAAAAATGAAGCAATCAATTCAAACAAGTTTTTTACACTACGTTGTCACAGATAAAACAACTGTGTTAGCTTCATTCTTTTTCATCACATTTTTAAGCATCTTGTGTGCAGGTTCTCTATACTTGCCGTTGGCAAAGCGTGTGATGACATTCGCCGCTTTTTTGCTTTTAATGACGCTGGCTGTCTTACTCCAGCGTATGTACTATAATAATAAACGTTGGATGTTACCATTAGCATGTCTTATGGCTATTCTTTGTGGAACCTTTGTTTTTTCTGAATTCAAAATACGCATTTCAAATGACCTGATTGGACAGAGCAGGTTGGAGGCGATTGAAGCGAACCGTAATGCAAATATTTGTCTTCCACCTTATTTGAAGCATAACGCAAAAACTAACCTGATTTATGATATTGTTGAAGATAAAAAAAGTTGGCATAATGAGGCTGTTGCGGAATATTACACTCTTAATTCTGTAATGGCCTGTACAATAAAGAATGCTACTTGTTTTACCTTGGGAAATGATAAGATTTGCGCAGAACAGATTGATGCAAGGCTTGCATTTTCTGTGGCGGAGTTAAATTTATTGCCAGTCAAACCAAAAGAAATTATGTTGTCGAACTTTTCTGAGGGGCCGCGCGGCATTATCTTTAAAAACATTTGGTTGCTTTTGGATATGGAAAATGCTACCGGCTGGCGAGCGAAATTGCTCCCCCTATTTTATAGCACGTACCTGCTGGATGAAGTAACTGGCAAGTTACCTGTGCCACTTGATGTCACCAAAAGCCACGCCGACCTGCCCATCTTCCTTGTAGACCCGGAAACCGGCGCGCTTATAAAAGGTGACCGCTCGCAAGGGTATTATCAGGTGCTGGAAGGCGGCCCGGTGGAACCGTATAATTTTTTGCAATAATCCTGTAATCGGATAACTGGCTGTAAATCATGCAATATATACTTCTTGGGCTTTACCTGGCGGCCACAATAGGCGGGGTGCTTTTGCTGAAGGGCGGGGCGGCGGAAACCGGCTTTGCCGTGCAACATGGCAATATTATGCTCAATTTCAGCTGGATGTTTCTGGCCGGTTTTTTCTGTTATTTTTGCAGTTTTCTTCTATTCACAATGCTCTTGTCACGCTTCAATTTAAATTATATTTATCCATTGGCGGCTGGCTTGGTGAATGTGGCGGTTGTGCTGGCCGGTGTTCTGCTTTTTAAAGAAAAAGTTACTATTTACGGTATATTGGGTGTTGGGCTTGTAATAGCCGGCGTAATCCTTATGAACATAAAGCAATAATTGGAATTTTATGAACGGCGTTTCAATAATCATACCCTTTTTGAATGAAGAAGAAAATGTCCAAAACCTGTGCGAAACCTTGGATAACTATGCGCAAGGCATAGACTTCCCCCTGGAATTTGTGTTTGTTGATGATGGTTCTTCCGACCGGTCTTCTGAACTGATTGCGCGGTTTCCCTTTAAAAACAAACAGGTATCCTTGCTCAAGCTTTCCAAGAACTGCGGTTCACATGCCGCCATACGGGCCGGAATACTGCATGCCTCGCAAGATTTGTGCATGTTCTTTTCCGCCGACTTGCAAGAGCCGGTGAGCATGATCAAGCAGGCCTATGACAAGTTGCAGGAAGGGTATGACGCCGTTTATATTCAAAAGGGCGCAACCCAAACCTCGGCCTTTGAAAAATGGTTTTCACGCCATTATGCCCGTTCCGTGCAGCGCTTCGTGAGCAAAGACTTCCCCTTGGGCGGCGTGAACAACATCCTGTTCAACAAAAAAATAAAAGACGAGCTTAACCGCAATATTGAAGCCAACTCTTCAATATTTTTGCATATTATGACAATGGGCTTTAAAAGCGCCAGTTTGACGGTGGATTACCTTGAGCGTAAAAAAGGCCAGTCAAAATGGACTTTCAGCAAAAAAGTCAAAATGTACATAGATTCCTTTGTGGCTTTTTCCTACGCCCCCATACGCATGATCACCATGATGGGTTTGATTTTTTTCATGCTTGGGGCGCTGTTGTCGTTCTTGCTTGTTTTAAGCAAGGTTTTTGGGCTGTTCCATTTTGATGCCGGTTACCCCACCATTGTTTCTGTACTGCTTTTGGGCTTTGGCCTTACCAACATGTCGCTTGGGGTAATTGCCGAATACCTTTGGCGCACGCTGGATGCGGCCAGAAACCGCCCGCTTTTTATCGTGTCTGACGTTATCAAAATTAAACAGGAGCCAGGCATATGACAAACATTGTCCTGCTGGGTTATGGATACTGGGGCACAAACGTGGCCCGCAATATTGCCCTTTCCAAGATGGTGAATTTAAAAGCCATTTGTGATATGAACCCGGAACGTTTGCGTAATGCTGAACGGGTGTTTGGCGACAAGGTTGAATATTCCACAGATTACGCCAAATACCTTTCAGACCCCGGCGTGGATGCCTTTGCGGTAGTCATTCAAACCGAACCCAGCTTTGATGTGGGCCTGGAAGTTATGGATGCCGGCAAGCACCTGTTCATGGAAAAGCCCCTGGCTACCACGGCGGAAAGGGCCCTGCAACTGCACAACAAGGCCATGGAAAAAAACCTGACCTTGCATTGCGACCACCTGATGATTTACCACCCCATCATCCGCTACATCAAAAAACTTTATGACAGCGGTGAAATGGGCGAACTTATGTACGTTGACGTAAGCCGAATAAACCTTGGCCCAATACGTAAAGATGTTAATTCCATGCTGGATTTGGCCGTGCACGACATAGCGGTAATAGATTACCTTGCCAACGGGAAAGAACCTCACCACGTTGATGTAATTGGGGAAAAACGCTACGGCGGGCAAGAAAGCCTGACCTACCTGAACCTGAAGTATGACGGCTTCATAGCCCACATCAAGTCAAGCTGGCTTTCTCCTTTGAAGGAACGGCGCGTGATGATCGGCGGCACCAAAAAGATGCTGATCTTTGATGACATGAAAAATACTGAAAAACTGACCATTTATGACCATGGCATTGAAGCCCTGGAAACCGGCGATGAATACGGACTGTATGAGTTCAAAACCCGCACCGGCGACATCCTTATTCCGCATATTCCGGTGGAAGACGCCTTGCGCAACAGCATTGAACATTTCGCCTCTTGCATTGAAAACAAACGCCAATCAATTTCAAACGGCGAGCAGGCCCACAGGGTTATGAAAGTGCTTGATACAGCCCTGCACAGCCTTGCCAACCAATAAACCTTACATACAGGCGACGCCATGAACAGAAATATTCCGGTAATAATTCCATATTTTACGGATAGTGAAGCGCAGGAAATAAGCAAGGTAATACAGTCCGGCTGGGTTGCCCAGGGCCCCAAGGTGGCGGAATTTGAACGCAAAATAGCCGACCATGAACAGGTAAAATTCGCAACCGCCGTAACATCTTGCACCACTGCCCTGCATTTGCTTATGGCCTGCATGGGCCTGGGCAAGGGGCATGATGTACTGGTGCCCTCGTTTACCTTTGTGGCCACCGCCAACTCCGTAGAGTACACCGGGGCCACCCCGGTGCTGGTTGATGTGCGCACAGATACCTACAACATTGATGTTGAGGCCCTTGGCTCCTTTATTGAAGCCAACTACCGCCTTGACGGCAAACAGGCCATAAACCGCAAAACCGGCAACATTTTGTTTGCCGCGGTTGCCGTGAACCTTTTCGGGCTTTGCGCGGACATCCCGGCCATCAACGCCCTGGCCGCCAAATATGGCTTCAAGGTTATTGAAGACAGCGCCTGCGCCCTGGGGGCCAAGATAGGCAACACCTTTGAAGGCGGCTTCGGCAACCCTTCCTGCCTCAGCTTCCACCCGCGCAAATCCATCACCACAGGTGAAGGCGGCATGGTGCTTACCAATGACCCGCTGCTGGATGAAAAACTCAAGGAACGGCGCGCCCACGGCGCTTCCGTCCCGGCGGACAAACGCCACCTGCACGCCGGTTACCTGCTGCCGGAATTTGATGAGTTGGGTTACAACTACCGCATGACAGACGTACAGGCCGCCATGGGCGTGGCCCAGATGGAAAAATTCGAATTTATCCTGGGGGAACGCAGAAAGCGCGCTGCCCTGTATGACAAACTGCTGGCCGGTTTGCCCTTCATCAAAACGCCTTTTGTGCCGCAAGACTATTTGCACACCTACCAATCCTACGTCTGCATCCTGAACAATGAACACTTGGGGCAAAAGGATATCGGCGCCTACCGCAACCGGCTGCTGGGCGAACTTGACGCCATTGGCATAGCCACTCGACAGGGCACGCACGCCGTGCACAGCCTGGGCTATTACGCCAACAAATACGGCTACAAACCGCAAGACCTGCCCAATGCCCTTTACTGCCAGGAAGCCACAATTACCCTGCCGCTGTACATTCAAATGACCGACGACGACCAAAACTATGTCGTTGAAAAATTGTGTGAGCTGCAAAAAAAACTTTAAATACGGAGCACGCCATGCCCTCAATAAAGGGTAAAAATATTCTGGTTACCGGCGGGGCCGGTTTCATAGGCAGCCACCTTTGTGACCTTCTGCTTGAGGAAGGGGCTGGCAAAGTGGTTGTGCTGGATAACTTTTTTCTGGGGAAAATGGAAAACATAGAGCACAACCTGGGCAACCCGCGCTTCACGCTTTACCGTGACGACGCCCGCCAGCTTGGGGTTGTGCTGAGCCTGCTGGAAAAGGAAAAGATTGAAGTGGTCTTCAACCTGGCCACCATTGCCCTGAACTACTCCTTCATCAACCCCTTTGACGCCTACATGGTGAACGTGGAACTGGCGGACGTGCTGCTTAAGTTGCAGTACGCGGGCAAATTCAAAACCCTTATGCATATTTCTTCGTCTGAAGCCTACGGCACGGCCCAGTATTCGCCCATGGACGAAAAACACCCCCTGAACCCGACCACGCCTTACGCTGCCGGCAAACTGGCCGCCGACCTGATGGTGGATTCTTTTTACAAGGTAAATAAAATTGACGCGGCCATAATCCGTCCCTTCAACAATTACGGCCCGCGCCAAAACTCTGAAGGCCCCCTGGCCGGGGTAATTCCCGTCACCGCCAAACGCATTTTGCAAGGTGAAAAGCCGGTCATAGAAGGCGACGGAGAGCAGACCAGAGATTTCATTTTTGTAAAAGATACCGCCCGGGCCATTTTAATGGCCTATGAAAATGAAGCTACCCGCGGCCAAACCATAAACCTTGGCAACGGCAAAGATATTTCAATGAATGAGCTGATCGGGCAAATTTGTGAATATTTCAAATACCCCGGCCAGATAGAACGCCGCCCGGAACGTTGCTCAGACGTCAAAAAGCTTTGCGCATCTTCAGAACTGGCGGAAAAACTCATTGGCTTCAAGCCGGAGTACAGCTTCGCCGAAGGCATTCGCCTTACCCTGGATTGGTACACCGCCCGCGAAAAAACCAAAGGCAACTAGACGCCGTATGGAAAATGATTTTTGGGCTGAACTGAAGCAAAAACGCGAACAAATGCGCGATGACTGGCAGCGGGTGCTGCCCAGCAACGAACTTTTGTTCGACCGCTGGGAAAAGGCGCGTTTTGTATCCGCCGGGCAAGGTTCAAGCATTTATGATTCCTGCATGCTGCTGGGCGAAGTGAAAATAGGTGAAAACACCTGGGTTGGCCCCAATACCCTGCTGGACGGTTCCGGCGGCGGGCTTTTCATAGGTGACGGCTGCCAGATTTCAGCCGGTGTGCAAATATATACCCATGATTCCGTTATGAACGCGCTTTCCGGCGGCAAGCTTCCCATTGCGCGTCAAAGCACAAGTATTGGAAACAACTGCTATATCGCGCCGCAATCTGTTATCGCCAAAGGGGTTAGCCTGGGGGATTGTTGCGTGGTGGCCACAATGAGCTTTGTGAACAAAAGCTTCCCCGCCCGCAGCATAATTGCCGGCACCCCGGCCAAAAGAATAGGCGAAGTAATTTTTACTGAAGACAACATACATTTCAGCTACTTCAAAAATAGCGCGGATTAACCCCGCGCGGCAACACATAAAATACCGGAACAACCATGAAAGTGCCATTTTTAGATTTATCCCGGCAATACGCGGGCATCAAGGATGAAGTGGAAAAAGTCACGGCAGAGGTTCTGCAAAGCTGCGCCTATGTCGGCGGATCCTACGTGGCGAACTTTGAAAAAGATATGGCCGCCTATTTGGGCTGCAAGCACGTTATTTCTTGCGCCAATGGCACGGATGCCCTGGTTCTGTGCCTGCGCGCCTGCGGCATTGGCCCTGGTGACGAAGTAATAACCACGCCCTTCACCTTTTTCGCCACTGCGGAAGCCATAGCCCTGGTAGGGGCCAAGCCAGTGTTTGTTGATGTGCGCCCGGATGACTGCAATATTGACCCGGAAAAAATTGAGGCGGCCATAACCCCGCGCTGCAAGGCCATTCTGCCGGTGCACATTTTCGGCTTCCCGGCTGAAATGGATAAAATAAACGCCCTGGCCCAAAAACACGGCCTCAAGGTTATTGAAGACGCTGCCCAGGCCATAGGTAGTGATTATAAAGGCAAAAAAATAGGCAATACGGAAAACCTGGCCTCCTTTTCCTTCTACCCCACCAAAAACCTTGGGGCTGCGGGCGATGCCGGCATGGTAACAACCAATGACGACAGGCTGGCTACCATACTTTTGGCCCTGCGTGAACACGGCGCGGCCAAAAACGGGGCCAAAGCCAGGGAACTGCTTACCGGCGTGGCAGATGAATTTGCCCTGGAAAGCGCGGACAAAAAGGTCGACAACCTCTATAACCCGTACAAATATTACAACTACCTTATTGGTTACAACTCGCGCCTTGACGCGCTGCAAGCTGCCATTTTGCGCATAAAGCTCAAACAGCTTGAAGGCTATACGGCAGCGCGTGAAAAAGTGGCCGCCCGCTACACCGTGGCCCTGCGCGGCATTTTGGCCGTTCCGACCGCTTGCGCTTACGGCAGGGCCTGCTTCCACCAGTACGTTGTCAAAACGGAACAAAAAGAAGCTCTTGGGGAGTTTTTGGCTGCCAGGGGCATTGGTTCCGGCGCTTTTTACCCGGTGCCCTTGCACTTGCAAAAAGCCTTTTCCTACCTTGGGCACAAAAAAGGCGATTTGCCCGTGGCGGAAAAACTGGCCGAGCAAACCGTGTGCCTGCCCATTTTTCCCGAACTTTTTGAGGAAGAGGCAGATGCGGTAATTCAGGCCATAAAGGATTTTTTTAAGACAGCCTGAGCAGGCCCTAAGCATTTTAACTGGCCCTGAATTGGATTGAGCTGGGCTGAGATATCCTTCCGGAGTTTCAGCCGGGCAGCACCGTTTTGAAGCGGACTTTGCAAGCCTGTCAGACTATAAAGGTGACAACAATGAGCGATTTTTTTGCCCACCCCACAGCCGAAGTAAGCCCCGGCGCGAAAATAGGCAAAGGCAGCAAGATATGGAACCAGGCCCAGGTGCGTGAAAAAGCCGAACTGGGCGAAAACTGCATTGTAAGCAAAAACGCCTACATAGATACCGGCGTAAAAATCGGCAACAATGTCAAAATACAAAACAACGTCAATGTGTACCACGGTGTTACAGTGGAGGATGACGTTTTTCTTGGTCCATCCATGACTTTTACCAATGACATGTTCCCCCGCGCCTGCAACCCGGATTGGGAAATAACTGAAACCCTTGTAAAAAAAGGCGCTTCAATCGGGGCCAACGCCACCATAGTTTGCGGCGTAACAATTGGGGAATACGCCATGGTAGGGGCCGGAACGGTTGTAACCAAAGACGTGCCCCCCCAAGCCCTGATGGTGGGTAACCCGGCCAGAATAATCGGCAAGGTTTGCAAATGCGGCGTGAAAATAGACAGCAAGCAAGACGGGTGCCCTGCCTGTCTTGAAAAGGCCCCTGGCTGATACAGCCTGCCGTAAAAATAGGAAAGCGGGCCTTTTTACTGGAATATTCCAATAAAAAGGCCCGCTTTGTCATAGCAAGTCAATTTGAGGCACCTCGTGACGACACCTAGAGCATTTTACTCTTGAAATAGTCTATAAAATTGTGTATGATTTTCTCATGAGCATAGCAAGTCCCGAAATTCGTAAAATAGCGGTAGAGGCATATCTTTCTGGCAAAGCCACGCAACAGCAGCTTGCTGATATTTTTG
>JAVBMP010000158.1:0-5593 GCA_031552315.1 Desulfovibrionaceae bacterium
GTCTTTGCCGTAGAATACCGGCTGGTCAATGAACACCGGCGGAATTTCCGGGTGAATTCTTATGGCGTCCGGGGCCAGGGTTTCAATGGCGGTGGCGTATTCCGGCAGTTGTTCCAGTTCGCACTTTACCAGTTTGGCGGCGGCTCTGGCCTGTTCACGGGTTTCCGCAACAACCAGGGCAATCGGGTCGCCCCAGCGGAAGACTTTTTTATCCAGCAGCAGGGGGCGTTCCATGCCGGGGTGCTTGGCGCGGGGGTGCTTTACCGGGAAGAGTATGCGGTTAACGCCCTTTACGTCTTTGTGGGTAAGCACTTTTACCACGCCGGGGGCCTTTTCCGCCTCTGACGTGTCTATGCTGATGATGTTGGCGTGGCTTGTGCCGGGCAGCACCAAAGCCGCTTCAAGGAAGCCGGGGGTTTTGCTGGCCAGGTCATCGCCGTAATCGGCCTGCCCCAAAACTTTGGCAAGGGCCGCCGGGCGGGGAGAAAAGCGGGAATTGTAGATGCGGCCGCTTTCCGGTATGGCAAACTGGAGCTGTTCAATGGTTTTTTCACCGCGCAGCACGGCGGCGGCGTCCATAACCGCGTCCACAAGCTGGTTGTAGCCGGTGCAGCGGCAGGCGTTGCGGTTTTTTTGGAACCAGTCGCGCACCTGTTCACGCGTGGGGTTTTTGTTTTCCAGCAACAGCCCGTAGGCGGAAACTATAAAGCCCGGGGTGCAGAAGCCGCATTGCACGCCGCCGTGCACCATCCAGGCCACCTGCAGAGGGTGCAGGTTGTCGGCGGTGCCGATGCCTTCAATGGTGATGATGGAACTGTAGTCATCAACGGCTTTCATCTTGCGCACGCATGAACGGGTGACCTTGCCGTCAAGAATTACGGAACACGCGCCGCACTGGCCGGTGCCGCAGCCTACTTTGGTGCCGGTAAGGCCAAGTTTTCTAAGCACGCCGGAAAGGGTATCTTCCGGGTCGCATATGAACATGCGTTCCACACCGTTAATAAGCAGAGTTCTTTTTTTGAATCCCATTATCGCACCTCGTATGGTTTGATCATGCCTTGGCAGCTTCCCAGAAATTGGCAAGCTGCCCGGCACAGTTTGTTTGCAATTATAAAAATATCAGAGCATTGCGCCATGTCGAACATGCGGAACATGCCAAGAGGGCGCTACGAGGTGCGGCAAACGCGGAAGAATGAAGGCGCTGGCAACCGGGGGTTGCGCGGTGTGGAAGTAAAAGACGCAAAAAAAGACAGTTCGGGCGAACGCTTCAATTGCATGCGTCAATCGAACGTGTCAATCGCACGTATCGATCGAACGCATCAATGCCCGCGCCCATATGGGCGGCAGGGCGCATTCGGCCTGGCTGTCTGCGGTATGGTAAAACCTTGGCGCGCATTTACAACATCTCCTTCTCTAACGCGGAAAGCGCACCCGTTTCCAGATACACTCAATGGCTGGCCGTCATGGCGCGTTGGGCGCTTTAGACGGAACAGCTTGGAAATGCTCTTTCAATAAAAACCGAACCAAAAAATAACAGGTCTGCCGGTTTATCAAACTTTTTGCCCCGCATTCGGCAGGACGTTTACGGCATGACATATCATATTTACAGGCATAATTGCCTAAAAAGCTCAACTTGTCAAGGCGCTGTTCAATAGATGTTTATAAAATTCAAAGATGTCCATAAATTTCCCCCTGTTCGCCGCCAGCGGCAAGGCCGTGGCGGCGGGCAGGAGGGAACAAGCGGGGAACAGGGTTATGCGTCGTAAGCTTCCAGCACTATTTCACGATACAGTTCTTCTGTAAGGCGGTAGGGGTACTGCTGGCGGTACACGGCCATGTCTTTGGGCATAAGTTTTACAGCTTCTTCAAGCTGTTCCTTGGTTACGCCGCATTCTTTGATGCTTTGCAGGCCGGTGGATTTGATGAAGGCGGCCACGTGGGCGGAAACCTTTTCACCAATTTCTTTGGGGGAAAGGCCTTCCGGCAGGTCAAGCCCCATGGATTCCGCCGCCAGACGGGTGGCCACCGGGTTTTCTTCACCATAAAGCTTCATCAGGCGGGGGAAGCCAACCGCACAGCAAAGGCCGTGGGGCAGGTGGCACACCGCGCCTATGGAATGGCCAATGGCGTGGGAGTTGTGGCACAGCGAGGTGTTAATGGCCGCGCCGGCCAGGGTGGCCGCATAGGCCATGCCGCCTCTGGCTTCCAGGTCTTTAAGGTCTTTTATCAGGCGGGGCAGGTATTTGTGCACCAGGCGCACGGCTTTTTCCGCCATGGCGGTCGCGATCGGTTCCGGGTTGGGGAAGATGATGGCTTCTACCGCGTGGGTGTAAACGTCAAAGGCGCAAGCCAGCGTGGGCTTGAGCGGAAGGCCGACATAAAGGGTGGGGTCTACAATCGCCAGGTCAACAAACATGGCCTTGCCGCCCAAGCCGCTTTTAACGTGGGCTGTGGTGTCGGTTATAACCGCGCCGTAGGTCATTTCGCTGCCGGTGCCGGCAGTGGTGGGTATGGCTATAATCGGGAAGGCGCGTTCATTGGCGTATTTGCCGAACCATGATTTTATAGAGCCGCCGAATTTGGCGCAGACGTTGGCTGTTTTGGCGGTATCTATGGAGCTGCCGCCGCCAACGGCCACAAAGCCGTTGATGTTGTTTTTTACGGCAATGGCGGCAAGTTCATCAACAACGGTATCCGGCGGGTCAGGCAAAACGCCATCGAACAGGGTTACATTAATGCCGGCCTGCTTCAGGCTGGCTTCAATCGGGTCAACCACGCCGGAGCCTTTTACGCCCTTGTCGCATACGATTATGGCGTTGGTTATACCCATGGCTTTGGCTTTTTCACCAACCATGGCGGAAGCGCCTTCACCGGAAAGAACAGGAACCAGAAAACCAGTCATTGCTACCATAAAATCCTCGCAGGGTTTGTGCTGTAAATTGGAAATAATTACTCCAAACACACCAAAGGATGCAGCGCCACTCCCCTGTTCTCCACACAGATTCCGCTTGGGCGGTGAAAGCATTTTTTGAAGCCAGGCGACCAACGCCATGCGCATCCTTGACGGCATTTTTTTGCGTGGTGACAAAATATCTTTATCCGTCATTTTCTGTGCTAAATGTGACAGCAGGTATTGTCAATATGCCCTGTCAAGGTATTTTTTTCACAACATGCGTGAAAAAAATACCTTGAAGCAATATCGCCATGTTCCGGGCGATTGTGACAAAAAGAATTATTTAAAACAAAGGCCCGGTTCTGCCGGAAGAAGACGCAAAATTATTAATTAAAAAAGAAGTTTATTGCCGGAGGCAAAACTTGCGCAAGGAAGCGAATTTTCGTAAAATCATTTTGCCCGCGCGGCATTTTTTGAAACGCGCGGCCCGGTATTTGTTTGATATCAGCCCGGTATTTGCTTGCTATTATCACGGTATTTGCCCAATATACCGCCGGTATTCGCGAATGTTATCCAGATGCCCGCCCGGTATCCGCGCCTGCCCCAAACCCTCAACAACCTTTACCGGAGCTTGCCCATGCCCCTTATCTACCTGCTGCGGCATGAAAAACCTGAAAACCCCGCCGGACGCAAGCGCTGTCTTGGCTGGACAGATCCGCCGCTGGGCGCGGAAGGCTTGCAAGGCGCGTTGGCCCTGGCCGCGTATTTTGCCGGTAAAAGGCTTGCCCTGGTTTACCACAGCGGGCTTGAACGCAGCCGCGCCACAGCCGCCGCCCTTGCTGGCAAGGCGCTGCCCCTGGCGGCGGAACCGCGCCTGCGGGAAATAAACATGGGCGAATGGGATGGCCTTTATTTTGACGACCTGCGCCGCCAGTTTCCAGAAGCCTGGGCCTGGCGCGGGCAAAACCTGGCTACCCGCCCCGCGCCGGGCGGAGAAAGCTTTGCGGACTGCGCGGCCCGCGCCGTGCCCGCCTTCAAGGCCCTGGCGGAAAGGGAAGGGCAAGACATTGCAGTGGTAGCCCACGCCGGGGTAAACCGCTGCATTTTAAGCGAATTTTTGGGGCGAGACCTGAACAGTTTGCTTGAACTGCCGCAAGACTACGGCTGCGTGAACATAATTGAGCGCGAGGGCGAAAAGTATACGGTGCTGGAAATAAATTTGCGGTGCTGACGGGGTGTCAGGCATTACCGCTATGTGCTGCGCAGGCGGCATTCATTGCCGTTGTAAAGCGCCTTAGGTTGAGTGCGGGAAACCCCGGTTTTGCGGGATTTATCATCAATCTGAGTGCGCCCTTTCGTAAAAAGCTTTTGTTCCTTGTCAGAGAACAACATTTATTTTTTGACGATACTGTCGAGCAGTTCATATTTTTTACTGAAATTGTTTTTAAAGTACTTAATTCCGTCAGCAGACAGTTTTTGTTCCTCATAGGCCCAGGCCAATAAATATTCTTGCAAATCAGAGCTGATGCCTAGCGGCAGCGGGATAAGTTCTTGCGTCTCTATAGTATTGCTTGAAGCGGAGTTTATTATTTTTTTAGCCCGCAGTAACAAGGGGTATTCTATCCAATGCTCATAATCTCCTATTTCTCTGACAAGGTTTTCATCATCAAGAATTGAACAAATCACCTCATGCGATACAAGATTGTTCATGAAGTAATATTTCATGAATTTCCATGACTTGTCATCTTGTTTTAAACTGCCCGCCAGGGCTTTCAAATGTTCATTCTTTTTTACCAGGAAGATAAAAACGTAAGATAGAAAATAGCTTGCGTATTCATGCAAACAGCTTCTGTTTTCTTCATAAATATCGGTATCTAAAGCGCATGACAAAAATTTAGTGAACTCTGTGGGGTTTAGCCAGAGCGCTTCCATTTTGCCTGGTTCCCGGTAAAAAAATTCCAATGCATTTGGCGTAGCAGGTTCAATTTCAACTTTATTGTCAGCGCTCATTTTTACTCCGGCAGTGTGTAATAAGCTGGATTGCCATGTATTTTGGCCGATGGTATTATAGCTTGGAAAGGTATTGCGGTAAAGGCCTGTTGCGGTTGTTTAACGCCCCCCGGCCGTGCGGCTGCGCCGCATGGCCGGGGGGCGTTTTTTTATAGCGATGTTACGCTTGATTACGCCAAAGTTTGCCGAGGGGTCGCGTGGGGTTCAACCCCCCGCGCGGGTGCCTCCGGGTGCCTAGGGCAGCGCCCCGGGCCGCCGGAGGCACGGCATTTTCTTCCAGCCAGTTCAGGCAGTGTCGTCACGAGCGTGAATTTTGTTCTCTGACAAGGAAAAAAGCCTTTTTATGGAGGGAATGTACTCTTGCGGTACTTGACCGGAATAAAAAGGTTTTCTGACGCAGGCAAAGGGCAAAAGGCACCTCGTGACGACACAGCCTACTTTTTGCAGCAGGCCGGGCGGGGGTCTTCCATAAGCTGGTAAACCACGGCGCCTTCAGCGTCTTTGGGTATGGGCCAGCCGGTAAGGTGGCAGAAGGTGGGCACCAAATCTACCAGGTTGCAGCGGCGCTGCATGTTGAAGCCCTTTTTGATGCCTATTTCCGGGCCATAGTACACGCACAGGGTGCGCAAGTCGCCTATGCCGTAGCCGGACGTGGGCAGAATGGGGCCGTGCTGCATGGAATATTCCGGC
>JAVBMP010000096.1:0-13299 GCA_031552315.1 Desulfovibrionaceae bacterium
GCGCTTTCCATGGCTACCGGGGCCATTTTGCTGGTGGATTCCTCTGAAGGCCCCCTGCCCCAAACCCGCTTTGTATTGAAAAAAGCCCTGGACGCCGGGTTGAACATAATCGTTGTGGTGAACAAGATTGACCGCAAGGACGCCCGCCCGCAAGAGGTGCTGAACGAAGTTTACGACCTGTTCATAGACCTGGGCGCGAATGAAGACCAGCTTGAATTTCCGGTGCTTTACGCCATAGGCCGCGACGGGGTAGCCATGCATGGCCTGGAAGATGAACGCAAAGACCTTGCCCCGCTTTTTGAAACCATAATCGGCTTGCCCGGCCCGCGTTACAACCCGGAAGAACCCTTCCAGATGCTGGTGGCCGACCTTGATTATTCAGACTACCTTGGCCGCCTGGCCGTGGGGCGCATCATCCACGGCAGCGTAAAGGCGCGTGACGCCCTTGTATACATTGGGGAAAATGAAAAGCCCACCCCGCTCAAGGTAGGCAAACTGCAAAGCTATCACGGCCTGCAACTGGTGGAAAGCGAAGAAGCCGGCCCCGGCGACATTGTGGTGCTTTCCGGCGCGGATGACGTAAGCATTGGCGACACCATCTGCAACAAGGAATTTCCCAAGGTGCTGCCGCGCATCCGGGTGGATGAACCCACGGTTGCCATGCGCTTCGCCATAAATTCCTCCCCCCTGGCGGGCACGGAAGGCAAAATTGTGCAGGCCCGCAAAATACGTGAACGCCTGTTCAAGGAAACCTTGCGCAACGTCGCCATACGCGTTGAAGATTCCGATGATAAAGATTCCTTTATCGTAAAGGGCCGCGGCGAATTTCAAATGGCCATTCTTATTGAACAGATGCGCCGGGAAGGGTTTGAGCTGAGCGTTGGCCGCCCGGAAGTCATCATGCGGGAAGAAAACGGCGAAATGCTTGAACCTATGGAACATCTGCTGGTAGACTGCGATGAATCCTTCATGGGCGTGGTTACGGAAAAACTTTCCTTCCGCAAGGGGCGCATGCTCAACCTGGTGAACAACGGTTCCGGCCGGGTGCGCATTGAATTTTCCGTGCCTTCTCGCGGCCTTATAGGCTTCCGTGATGAATTTCTTACCGACACCAAAGGCACCGGCATTATAAATTCCTATCTTGAAGGGTACCAGCCCTACCGGGGCGACTTCCCCACCCGCTTCACCGGGTCCATTGTGGCCGACCGCCCCGGTTCCGCCGTGCCTTACGCCATTTATAACCTGGAACCGCGCGGCATCCTGTTTGTCGAGCCGGGCAACCCCATCTATGAAGGGCTGATCATTGGGGAACATAACCGCGACAATGATATTGACGTAAACCCCTGCAAGGAAAAAAAGCTTACCAACCTGCGCGCCTCCGGCAAGGATGAAAACGTCATTCTTACCCCGGTGCGCCCCATGACGCTGGAAAAAGCCATTCACTTTGTGCGTGATGATGAACTGGTGGAAGTTACCCCCAAATCTATTCGCCTGCGCAAAACCGTGCTGGACGCGCAAAAACGCCACCAGATAGTGGGTAAGAAAAAGGCCGCGGCCGAAGGGAAATAACATGCCGCACTGGATTGTGCTTGGAGAC
Source organism: Desulfovibrionaceae bacterium (assembly GCA_031552315.1). Taxonomy (GTDB): domain Bacteria; phylum Desulfobacterota; class Desulfovibrionia; order Desulfovibrionales; family Desulfovibrionaceae; genus JAVBMP01. The sequence goes on from JAVBMP010000096.1 coordinate 1,598, forward strand.
ATACACGGCAAAACAGAAGCCGCCCGTTTCCTGCCGGAAATTGAAACGGCGGAAGGCATAATTGTAAGCGGAGACCTTACCCAGTTTGGCGGCCCCAAAGACGCGGCCAAAGTGCTGGCGGAACTGCGCGTCAAAAACCGGGTAATTTCCGCCCTGCCCGGCAACCTTGATAACGCCGGGGTGGCGGAACTGCTGGACGCCGAAGGCCTGAACAGCCACGGCGCCTGCAAGCGCATAGAAGCGGCGGACGGCCAGGCCTTTTACCTGATCGGGCTTGGCGGTTCAAACATCACGCCCTTCAAAACCCCGACCGAGTTTCCGGAAGACGTGCTGGCCGCCCGTCTGGTGGAAGCTTACACGCAATACCTGGCGCAAAATCATAAAGACCCGCGCCCCCTGCTGCTTTGTTCCCACACCCCGCCCCTGAATACCGCCTGTGACAAAATAAGCGCGGGCGTACACGTAGGCAGCGCGGCCGTGCGGAATTTTATTGAAAAAAGCCAGCCCGCCCTGTGCATTTGCGGGCATATTCATGAATCCGCCGCCAGCGACATGATAGGGGCCACCCCAGTCATAAACCCCGGCGCGTTCATGCAAGGCGGCTATGTCCGGCTGGCCCTGCAAGACGGAATGTTCAAGGCGCGGGCGCATAATATTGAAGAAACCAATCGGGGGAAATGATTTCCCCCGAACCCCCTCGACAGTTTTGGGCGTGATGCGGAAGTTGGTTTACTTTATCCGGGGCAAGGAAATTTCCGGGGAACCTTATGAACGGCAACAGCTTTGGGCGCATCTTCCGCCTTACCACCTACGGTGAATCGCACGGCCCCGGCCTTGGGGGCGTGCTGGACGGTTGCCCGGCGGGCCTGCCAATAACGGAAGAACTGTTGCAAGCCGCGCTGGATGAAAGAAAACCCGGCGCGTGGCCTGCCCCGCCAAACACCGCCAGACCGAATGCGGACAGCAACGGCGAATCTGGCGGCGCAAGCAATACAGGCAGCGTATACACCGGCGCAAGCCCGCGCAAGGAAGCGGATAAAGTCCGCCTGCTTTCCGGGGTATTCAACGGCCTTAGCACCGGCGCGCCAATCGCCTTCCATGTGGAAAATGTGGATGCCCGCCCTCAAGATTACACTGAAGCAGCCAACATCTTCCGCCCCGGCCATGCGGATTTCCCCCTGCACATGAAGCACGGCGGGCGTGACTACCGGGGCGGGGGCAGGTCATCCGGGCGGGAAACCCTGGCCCGTGTTGCCGCCGGGGCCATTGCGGAAAGCTTTTTGCAGGCCCACGGCATACAACTTCTGGCCTTTACGCTGGAATATGGCGGCCTGGCGGCAATGCCGGAAGGGTTGCCCCATTCGCCTTATGCTCCACTTTCACCCTCTTCATCTTGTCAACCTTGTTCGCCCTGCCTGCCTTGTTCGCCCTGCCTGCCCTGTTCGCCCTGCCTGCAAGCGCCGGGCCGCAGCCGCCCGTTTTTTGCCCCCAATGATGATATTGTGCCGCGCTGGAGCGCCCTGGCGCAAGAAGCGGCCAGCGCCGGAGACAGCCTGGGCGGCGTGGTGCGCCTGATGGCCTTTGGCCTGCCAATTGGCCTTGGCGAGCCGGTTTTTGACAAGCTTGATGCCCGCCTTGCTTACGCCATGCTCTCTGTAGGCGCGGTAAAGGGGGTGGAGTTCGGTTCCGGCTTCAACGCGGCGCGTAGCCGGGGCAGCCTGAACAATGACGCCATGTGCGCCTGCCCGCCTAAAGAATCTGGTTGCGCTTCATTCAGCGGAGCTGCCTTCGCCGCATCCGCCGGCGCTGCCGTTGCCGCGCCCTGTGGCGCGGGTACCGGCCCGGGGCAAAGCATGGCCCACAGCCCGGCAGCCTTTGCCTCCAACAATTCCGGCGGCGTGCTGGGCGGGCTTTCCACCGGGCAACCCTTGCTGCTTGATGTGGCGGTAAAGCCGATTCCTTCCATCGCCAAAACACAGCAAACCTTGAATACCGCCTTTGAGCCTGTGGAATTTTCTTCCAGCGGCAGGCACGACGTTTCTGCCATCCCCCGTATTGTGCCCGCGCTTAAAGCCATGTTGGCCCTTAGCCTGGCGGACTTCCTTCTGCTTTTGCGCTGTTCACGGGTATAACCCGCTGCCGGAGTCCACAAACTTCTTGTACTGCGCCTTTTTGTGCTGTATATATGCCCCGTATCCATTGCGTGGTCTCAATGTGCAAGCCGCCGCACGCGGCCCGGATACTGCCTCGGTGATTGATGTATCGTGTTGATAGTTTGTTCTAATCACGTCATAGAGAGGCCTGGCTTGAAGCCGTATTCCACCGGGTTATACTACCGCATGGCCGAAATTGTCACGTTAAGCTGCGTGTGGCTTTACGGCATTCTACGCACTTTGCCCGCCGCCTTGCGGGGCGACCCGGCCTGGGTGGTCACCGGCATAGCTTCCGCCATGCCGGGCGTTATTGTAACCATTCTGGTTGCCGGGCGCTTCAGCACGGACGCCAAGGCCTTTTTAATACCCGCCACAATCCTTTCTTTCCTTCTGGTTGCCCCATTTTTTACCGGCATTGCCACCCCGGTATTCACGGTCTATTTGTGCGCGGCGGTTGTAAGCGCCATGTACTTGCGGCCAAAATCTTTTTTGCTTTTCTGGCTTTTTTCCAACATTGTGCAGGTGCTTGTTCTTTTTGTCTTTGTACCCCGGCCCTTTGCTGCGGAATTTACCTTCAACAACACTGTCACCAACATGGTGGTCTGCAACCTTGGCATGGCCGTTTTGTACTCCATTTGCCGCTTTGCAGGCCAGCAACTAAGGAATATCGCCGAGTTCAGCGACTCTATGTCCACCATGATGGCAACCACTCCAAGCCTTACGCTTTTTGTGGATTCTGAATGCAAGGTGACAAACGCCAGCAAATCTTTCCTGAGCATGCAGGGCATAAACTCGCTAAGCGAAATTCAGGGCAAGGAACTTGCGTCGCTGTTCACCGTTCCGGAACTGCAAGAATGCGTGACCAGGGGCATGCATTCCACCGGGCTTTTTGAAGAAACCCTTGCAATAGATCAGGAAAACGGGCGGCGCTGGCTGAAAATATTTTCCAGAGAAAAGGCGGACGGCAGCGGCGGGCGCTTTTTTGACGCCAGCGACATCACCCCGCTGGTGGAAGCCCGCTTGCAGGCGGAAGAATCATCCCGCGCCAAAAGCGGCTTTTTAGCGAATATGAGCCATGAAATACGCACCCCCATGAATGCCATTATCGGTATGACAGATATTTTATGCGCCTCAAAGCTGGAGCCTCAGCAGCAACTTTATGCGGAAAATATCAAAAGCGCGTCTGTATCCTTGCTTAAAATCATCAATGACATCCTGGATTTTTCCAAAATAGACGCCGCTAAAATGGAAATAGCAGAGCAACCCTTCGATTTTGCCTCCATGATCTATGATGTCTCTTCCGTGGCCGGCATCAACGTGTCTAAAAAGAATTTAACATTTGTTGTAGATATTTCTAAAGATATTCCGGCCATAGTCTGCGCGGATGAATTGCGCTTGAAGCAAATTCTTACCAACCTTTTGAACAACGCCATAAAATTTACCAATGAAGGTTTTGTAAAACTTGTCATAAACGGTGCCCAACAGCCGGACGGGCGCCTGCGCCTGGAATTTAGCGTGCAAGATTCCGGCATAGGCATAAAGCAGGAAGATTTCAACAAGCTTTTTGTGGAATATGAACAGCTGGATACCAAAAAGAACAAAAAAATCATAGGCACCGGCCTGGGCATGGCAATAAGCAGACGCCTGGTAGAGCTTATGGGTGGGGAAATAAAATTTTTAAGCGTTTACGGCAAAGGTTCCACATTTTTCTTTTACATTACCTGCCCAATGGAAGACGCCACGCCCATTGCCCATGTGGACAACCCGGAAGGCAAGCGCGTGTTGCTGTTTGAACCCAACCCCCACTACGGCAAGGCAATTGTGAAAATGTGCGCCAATTTGGGGGTGGAATGCCTGTGGGCGGAAACAGAAGAAGAATTTATTGTCCGGCACCTGGATGAACAGTTTTCCGCGGAACTTTTTGATTTTTGCCATAGCGAAAAAATTCGCAACGCCTGCCATACCGGCTTTGTGTCCGGCAACGCCGTAGCCATGCATTCCATAGCGGACGCCATGGATCTTGACCTGCTGCCGCCCGGCGTGGGGTACATTGAAAAACCCCTGTTCATAACATCCCTGGCGCAGATCATAAACCGCACCTTTAGCGCCGGGCAAATTCCGGGGCAGCGGTCAGACCACCATCTTGGCTCCTTCAAAACCCGCGATGTGAAGGCCCTGCTGGTGGACGACAACCTTACCAACCTGAAGGTGGCGGCCACCCTTCTGAAGCATTACAACATAAGCGCCGATGAATGCGAAAGCGGCATGGATGCCCTGGCCGCCGTAAGTTCCAACCATTACGACATAGTCTTTATGGACCACATGATGCCGGAAATGGACGGGTTGGACACTACAGCCGCCATTCGCGCCCTGGGCGGGGAATATGCGCGCCTGCCCATAATTGCCCTTTCCGCCAACGCCCTGGTTGGCATGCGGGAAATTTTTATCACGGGCGGTATGAATGACTTTTTGCCCAAACCCATTGAAATTAAAAACCTCAACTATATTTTACGCGCCTACCTTCCGGCAGAAAAAATTGTTGAACTGGCTGAAAATACGCCAGAAAACAAAGAAACACCCACTATGGAAACGCCAGAGCCGGCAAAAATACCCGCCGCCCGGCTACCGGAAATTGATATGGAAAAAGGCCGCGCCAGAATTGGCGGCAAGGCGGAAGATTATTTGGGCATTTTGAAAAGTTTTGCCGGTATTGCCCATAAAAAAATCCATGCCATACGGGAATATTTTGCCGCCGACAACTTTTACCAGCTAAAAATAGAAGTGCACGGCATTAAAAGTTCCCTGCTGGCCATAGGGGCGGACAACCTTTCCAACCAGGCAAAAGAACTGGAACTGGCCCTGCATGAAAATGATTACGCCTTTGTGCGCCAGGGCATGCAAGACTTTTATGAACGGCTGCAAAGCCTGCATTCCCGCCTTGTTGAAATGATGGAAGAGCTTGAGGCCAGGGATGCGGACGCGCCAAAAAATTACCGCGCCCAGGGGGACAAGGAAAGCTTGCTGAACCTGCTGCGCAAGGCCGAGGCCGCGTTGCGCCAATACGAGCACACAGAAGCCGTGGACGCGCTGGAAGGCTTGCGCGCGCTGACCTTTTCCCCGGAAATTGACGCAAAATTGAAAGAAGCGTACCGCCTCTTGACCGCTTTTCAGACTGAAGACGCGCTTTTTGCCTGTCAGGCTATTTTGCGGGAGCTGGAATAGAGGCCATTGTGCAATGGCCTCAAAGGCTGTTGACAAAGTCCTCTTTGTCAACAGCCCGCCGCGCAGGCGTAGGCGGCATCCATTGCCGCCGTAAAACGCCGGAGCGGGCGTGCCTTTACAAACCCCGGCCTTGCGGGGTTTGTCATCAATCTGAGAGGCCATTGCACCATAGCCTCGAATAACAAAATTGCCGCGCATTGCTGTTACCTTGCATCGCTGTTACCCCGGCTATAGAAGCTTAAATACATTTTACTTTTATAAATTTTCAGGTTATACTATCCCTCACCTGTCATTCCACCCACAATGTTTCAAGGCCCACACATAATAATATGCGCGAAACTGCATCACATAAGGCCTGGCACAAAACCCTTGCGGCCACCTGCGCCTGGATTTGTCTTTCACTTTTCGCCCCGGCCACGATAAACGCGGCAGAATCCCTTACACCCCAAAAAGCCCAGGAAGCCGCAAACCGGCTGGAAGCAACGCTGGCCCGCCATCTGGCGGAAGATATCCTAAAAAAAATCCGCGCGGCGGAAGCGGATGCCCTGCAAAAACTGTGGCAGGCCGAAATTTCGGCCCGCGTGGCGGATGCCGTGCCTCCACTTGCGGCCCCGGCCATGCCCCCTGCCACACCAACTGCCGCCCCGGCCATGTCGGCTGTAGCGGCCCCCGCTATATCCCCTGCCGCCCCGGCAACCATGCCCACAGCCGTGCCCCCGCTTGCGCCTTTGGCCGCGCCAGGAACGCCGGTCATGACTGCCGCGCAGGAAGCGGGAGCCCCGCGCCTTGACGCGCCGGAAGCCCGGGAAGACCCGGAAAAACCAAATGCGGCAGCCCAGCAGGAAAGCCCTGTTCCGGACGTATCGCGGCCAGACGCAGCTCGGACAAATGCATCTCGGCCGGTCACATCTCGGCCGGTCACGTCTCATTTGGCCGGGGCCATGCGCGCCCTGCCCCTGCATTTCAACAGTTTTACCCCAATGGATACATCTTATGGATCCCTGGCACCCAGCCCGGCCATTTATAAAAAGGCAGACCCGGCCGCCTGGAACGCGCTGAAAAAATCCCTGATTGCGGAAGGCTTTGCCCCGGAAAGGGTGGAAGCGGTCTTCAAGGATCAGGCGGACGCCTATACCCCGCTTTATATGGCGCAAAAAACCGTAGAACTTTACAACGGCGCATTCAAAGGCAAGGCCTGCCTGAAAACGGACCCCAAAAGCCCGGACGTGCAAGAAGCTTGCACTCTGGAACCGGACTATCAGGCCATGATAGGCAGCATGAGCCTTGCGGAATGCCGCCGCTTTATTTCCCGCAACCAAAAATTGCTTAACGGGGTGTACCGGCGTTATGGCGTTCCCCCGGCCTTTGTTACCGGAATTTTGTTGGTGGAAACCGGCATTGGGCAAAACCTTGGGCAACATTCCGCCCTTGCCGTGCTGGCGTCCATGGCGGTTACAGATTCCCTTGCCGCGGTGCGCCCGTTCATAGACAACATGAACCTTACCCCGGAACAAACCCTGGAACTGGAAGAAAAAATACAGGAAAAATCTGTCTGGGCGCGTAACGAACTTGCCGCCCTGATAAGTTATGGTGAAAAACATCAGGTAGATGTGTCAAAACTGCCCGGTTCTGTATACGGGGCCATAGGCCTTTGCCAGTTCATGCCCAGCAATATAGAAAATTATGGGGTGGACGCCGACGGCGACAAGAAAATAGACCTGTTCAAGCTGCCGGACGCCGCGTACAGCGTGGGCAGCTACCTGGCAAATCACGGTTGGCGCAAGGCCAATTCTCCGCAAAGCCAGCTGAAGGTGCTGCGCAGCTACAACCATTCAGACCGTTACGCCGCCCTGGTGTACGGGGTAGCCACGCAAATCATATCTCCCACCACTCTTGCCGGAACTCAGGGCAAGGGCAATGCCGTAACGTCTGTAAACCGTTCCATCAAATCCCACATGGGCGGCAAGGGCAAAGCGCCTGCCGTTACCCTGCCGGGCTACGGCGATGTGCTGAATACAAAATGAGGCCATTGTGCAATGGCCTTTTTGCCCTTTTACTGCGTCGTGCCCATGTTTCGTAGTCCCGCGCGAAGGTCATATATGCTTGAATATACTCCCTCCGCACGGAACAACGGGACATGGGCACTCCTTGTAAAGGAACAAAAAATCTCATTGTGTAATGGTTTTAAATAGAACAACAGGCGACTATTTCAAGCAACCATTCTGGAAACCGCTGTGCAACGGCCTCCCCTGCCAAAAGCGCTATAGCGCCCTGCCCTTTTTGATTACCCGCAACAGGGGCAGGCTGCCCACGCAAAAAATACCCATCATCATAAAACCGTAGGCAAAGCCGTAACTGTTGCCCCAAAGCCCCAGAAGCGCCGGCATAATGCCGGAACCAATGTAAGAAGCCAGCGGCATGGCAAGGCCAAGCAGCATGGCCTGATGTTCCAGCTTGAAGCCTTCCGCGAAAATTATAAACATGGCGGGGAATACGCAGGCGGTGATAAGCGGTTGCACAAACATGCCCGCCACGGCAAGCGGCAAAAACGGCGCGGCCATGGCAAAAAGGCTTAGGCCGTGTATGATCAAAAAGGCCCGCACCATGGCCCTGGGGTGAAAGCGCCCCGCCAAAAATCCCCCGGCCAGCACGGCAAACGGCGCGCCTGTTCTGGTTATGGAAAGCAGATGGGAAGCCGCTTCCGGGCTTAGGCCGCGTTCACTGGTCATATGCAACTGCAATACGCTGTAGGGGGCAAATTCCCCTGCAATGCCCAAAGCAAAAAACCAGGCCATAACCCACAGCAAAGGCGATTTCAGCAAGGCCCCAATGCCGGCAAGCGACGGTTTGGCGCTTTTTTCATGCCCGCCCCGGCCAACAAGTATAAAAAGCAGGCCGCAACAAACGGAAACTATGGCAAGCACAAGCAATACCGTGCGCCAGGTTGTCCCATTGACAGATAAAACAAGGTGGGCCAGTTGCGGGGACAAAATGAAACTCAGGGGCGGCCCCATTTCATGCGCGGTAACGGCCTTGCCCCAGTCCGCCGGGCTTACCAGCCCGCGCAATACAGACATGGCCGCTGTAAAGTAAAATCCCCCGGAAAACCCGCAAAGTATGAACAAAAGCCAGGCAAATTCCGGGTTTTCAAGCCGGGACATAAAAAATAGCCCTACCCCTGTACCCATAATAGCGCAAGACATAAGCAAACGCGGCTTCACCCAGGCCGTTAAAAAGCCTGAAAGGGCCATAGAGCTTGAAAAACCGCAATAAAGATAGAATAACAAACGCGTGGCCTGCGCGTGGTCAAGAGAAAATTCTTTTTCCAGCTCTACCAGCAAGGGGCCAAAAATTGAACGGTTGGTATAACTTATAAAAAACAACAGGCTTATAAACAGCACCCAGGGCAAAGCCTGGCGAAAACTTCCGTCATTTTGTTCCAGCATAAAAATATTGCCTGTTATTCCAGCATGTCACAAGATTGTTACAAAAAAAATCAACGCGCACAAACGGCGCGTTTTCCACACAAACAATTTGAGGCCATTGCACAATGGCCTTTTTGCCCTTTTACTGCATCGTGCTTCGTCCCGCGCGAAGGTCATATATGCTTGAATATACTCCCTCCGCACGGAACTCGCACTCCTTGTAGAAGAACAAAAATTCTCATTGTGCAACGGCCTCAATTCAGCTTGCAAAACATGGCCTGAACATTGCAAGTACTTTTGCGACAAATATTTTGCAAGCACAGCTTGGCAGATTTTTCCCCGGCTGGCAATAGCGCAAAAAGCATGCATTTGCCCCAGGGCCTGAAGATATATTGCTCAGAATTGATGCAAGTTCCGCAAGGCCGGAGAATGCGGCGGGCTGCGGATAAAAAAGATTTTGCCGAGAGCCTGTTATCAGTATTCCTGTATGGTTAAAAAATCTCTAAAAACTTTTTCTTATCGCGCGGGCGTAAGACGCGCCGGGGTTTTCCGTTTAATATTTTTTTAAAAAAAGTCTAGAAAAAAAGCTGGCGTTATAAAAAATTAAATGTTATGAATGGGTCACAGGTTTTTGCGTCTGACGCGCCCACGCTTGCCGCAAAATTTGCCTGTTGCCAGTAACTGGGTAAATTACTTTATTAATATGTAGCTAATTGCTTGCATATTACATAAAAATATTTTACATGCTGTTTGCCTGTCTAACTACAAACAACATGTAAAGCAATAAGGTATGCCGAGGTAGCTGCCGCCGGATTGTTTTTTTGTTGTTTGTTTGGTCAAACTCAAAAAAACAATATCGGTTGCTGTAAACTTTTTTCACTTTATTCCGAAGTGTTGTGCAGACCTTAAAAACCCGGAAATAAAGTCAGCAAGCTTGATTAGAAGTCACAATTTTTAAGTTGCTCAATACCTGCGCAATTGTAAGGAGGAAGAAGGATGCCCAAACTCAAACTGTTATGTACCGCCGCTGTATGCGCCTCTTTGGTGGCCAGTACGGCCCTGGCGGACGGCATGGTAGGACGCGGGGCCTACAATGACGTGCCCAAACGCGCCGGCGTGGCCCCGGTTTACGCTGAAACCAACACCCCGGTCGCTCCCCTTGTGGGCGGCGGCACTGTTACCCTGGCGGACACTGTGCGCATGGCCATAGGTTACAGCCCCAACCTGAAGGAATATCAAGAATACCGTCAGGCTGCGGAATTTGACCTGAAGCGTTCGCGCAGTGGCTGGCTTCCAAAACTCGACGCCCGCGCCGGTTACGGAATTGAACAGTGGAATGACGCCACAGCCCGTACCGTGCGTTCCCCCCGTGGTGAAAACACCTGGTATGACCGTTTTGACGGCACCCTGGTAGCCAGGCAGACAATTTGGGATGGCCTTGCCACCCTTGGCCGCTACCGTTTCAGTGAAGCCCGCCTGAACTCCGCTGCCGAACGTCTGTACGACAACTCTGAAGCTGTCACCCTTGATGCCATACTTTCGCACATTGAAATTTTCCGTCAGCGCAAACTGGTTGCCCTTTCTGAATTGAACGTGCAAAACCACCGTTCAATTCTTGCCTCGCAGGAAGCCCGCCAGCGCGGCGGCGCGGCCAGCCTTGCCGACGTTACGCTTACTCAGGGCCGCCTGGCCCGTTCCGAGGCCTCTTTGGCTGAAGCCCGCCTGGCGCTTGCCAAAGCTACCGCCCAGTACAAAATGCTTACCGGCAGAGAACCGATGGATCTGGCTGCCCCGGACATTCCCATGAATGCCTACCCCAGCCTGGAAAGCGCCATTGCCAGCACCCAGACCACCAACTCCAAGGTGCGCGCCCTGGTTGCGGACGTTGACGCCAACATTGCGCAAAAAGATATAGACAAGGCCAACTTCCAGCCCCTTATCTATGTTGAAGCCGCCACCCAGTACCAGTGGTACGTTACCGGCAGTTCCACCTACACCTGGGGCAACTATGCCCAGCTGAAGGGTGAATGGAACCTCTACAACGGCCATTATGACTGGTACAACCTTAAGGCGAACAAAGCCAAAGTGCGCCAAAGCAAGTACGCTGTAGATTCTTTGAAAGACCAGCTTGCTGCCGATGCCACCGGCACCTGGAATGACCAGATGACCGCCCGCGAAATTAGCCGCTACTACACAAACGCGGTAATGCACAACACCCAAACCCGTGATATGTACCTGGAACAGTTCAACATAGGCCAGCGTTCCCTGCTTGACGTGCTGGATTCTGAAAATGAACTGTACAACAGCTCCATGCTGCTGGTTTCTTCCCAACTTAACGAAGTCGCTTCCCAGTACCGCCTTAAGGCCCTGGGCGGGGAACTGCTCAGCTCCTTCGGCATAGAAAAAAGCAATCTGGCCATCAAGACAGATGAACCGGACTTCACCAACGGCGACCATGATTCCGACCCCTACCCGGCCAATGGCAAATACAGCTATGACCCGTATGTGAAGCCCATTACCATTACGCCTACCAATTAAACCAGCTTTGTACGGTTTATAAAATAACGGCCCGGTTTAATAAAACCGGGCCGTTATTTTATCTTATTAACAGGGTAATCCCTTGCGCTTGTCCATAAAGTTTTGCCACCAAACTTATGACATTTTCGCTTTGGCGGCCATTGCACAATGGCCTTTTTGCCCTTTTACTGCGTAGTGCTTCGTCCCGCGCAACGGTCATATATGCTTGTATATACTCCTTCCGCACGGAACTACGGGATAGGGGGAATAGGGGGAATAGGGGCACTCCTTGTAAAAGAACAAAAAATTCTCATTGTGCAACGGCCTCCTTTGAGATTGTCGCCGAAAGGCGGGGGGTTCCCGCCCGTAGGCGCCAAACTCAAAG
>JAVBMP010000151.1:0-11585 GCA_031552315.1 Desulfovibrionaceae bacterium
GGTAGGCCGGGTGGAAGCGGGAAACGTGCCAGGGAATGCCGGGGCCAAGCTCTTGCGCGATAAAGGCGGCCAGCTCTTGCAATTCTTGCGCGGAATCATTTTCACCGGGTATAAGCAGGGTGGTAAGTTCCACCCACCAACCGGCGGCAACGGCGCGTTTTACGGTTTCCAGCACCGGGGCCAGGCGCGCGCCGCAATGTTTGCGGTAAAAGGAATCTGTAAAAGCCTTGACATCAAAGTTTGCGGCCTGAATTAGCGGGCGCAGTTCATTAAAGGCTTTTTCGGAAAATTAGGCGTTGCTTACCATAATGTTGCGCAGGCCCGCATTGTTGGCCAGAGCCGCGCATTCCGACATAAGTTCAAAAAATATGGCGGGTTCATTGTAGGTGTCGGAAATGCTTTTGGCCCCGCTTTGCAGGGCGGCCCGCACAATGCCTTGCGGATCCGCCGGTTGCAGGCGGGCCAGGGGGAAGCCGGCCTCACCCGGCTGGGAAATGGAACTGTTTTGGCAAAAGGCGCATTTGAAGTTGCAGCCTATGGAACCTATGGAAAATGTTTTGCTGCCGGGCAGGAAGTGGAAAAGGGGCTTTTTTTCAACCGGGTCAAGGTTTACAGACGCCAAGTAGCGGCCCACCCGGGTAAAAAGCCGTCCTTCCATATTGTGGCGCACCCCGCATATACCGCTTTTGCCCGGGGCAATGCGGCAATTATGGGCGCAAAGTTCACAACGCGCATATGAATTTTCTTCTTCATGCCAAAGCCGGGCCGGGTAGGGGGCGTTTTCTTTCATATTTCACCCGCTTGAAACTACGGTGCGGATGACGATATCGTCATTCGCAAAAATTTGCCTGTCAGGGGTAAGCAGTTCCTTTTCACCGCCGGGGTGGCGTTTGATGAAAAGACAGGTGCAGGGGCGTATGTTCAGCCTGTTCATAAGTTGCAACACTGTTTTGGGCCTGTCTATCACCTGGGTTTTACCCTCAGGCTCCAGAGTAAGGCTTATGGTTGGCGCTGGGTAGCGCCTTTTTGCGCCTTCAGGCCGCGCATCGGCATTTGTACTGGTATCTTGCATCAGGCACCGTTGTTGTTGGCAATAAGTTTGGCGGCCTTTTCATAGTCAAAGGCATCTATGGCGGTTTTCGCCCTGGCCAGCATCATGTTGACATCATCACCATAATCTTTGTTCAGCAATTTTTCAATGGACGCGGTAATGCTTTCATAGTCACAACTTGCCAGGGCCTTGGAAAGTTGGGCGATTTCTTCGGCAAGTTCTTTTGGGTCTCCGTTTTTGCCGGCGGAGTTTTTTTCGGTTTCAAACAGAACGCCCATTTGCTCATGCAGGCTTTGCAAGCGCTGGATGAAGATTGGCGTTGCTTCAAAACAATAGGCAAGGTCATTGGAAGAGGCGGCTTTTTCAAGGTTAAGGGCCAAATTGGAAAGGCCCATAAGGCCGGTGCCGGCCAAAGACCCCTTCATGCCATGCACTTGTATCATATAATCCCTGATTTTGCCAGTGTTGAGCAATAGATCAATTTTTTCAGTAACATCAGGTATTTTGTTGTACAAAAGCCATAAAGACTGCCTGTATACATCTTGCTGCCCGGCCACGGCATCCAGCCCGGCCGTAACATTTATTTCATGCATGTTGGCAAGGTTCAGCAGAAAACCGGCGGGAACACGCGGCGGCGCGTCTTGAAGATCAAGCGGCATGGCGCAAGCATCCCTTTTATTTTCCGGTACCCATTTATACAGAATTTCGGCCAGTTCATGCTTGCGTATGGGCTTGGCCAGAAAATCATTCAGGCCGGCGGCAACAAGCATTTCTTTGGTGCCGATAACCGCGTTGGCTGTAAGGGCGATAATGGGAATGCCCGCATATTTTTCACCCAGGGCGCGTATACGGGTGGTGGCTTCCACCCCGTCCATTTCCGGCATCATGTGGTCCATAAAAATCAGGTCATAATCTTTATGCCTGACCATTTCAATGGCTTCCGGGCCGGAAGAGGCCAGGTCGCTTTCCATGCCGTGCAGGGTTTTTAACAGGCCTTTGGCCACGCTAAGGTTTATTTCATTATCATCAACCAAAAGGGCGGATACCGTGCTGTACTTTGCGTATGAATTGCCGTTTTGCACTGACAAGGCGGAACTGTCGCCAACTTTTTTGGGTATGGTTATAATAAATGTGCTGCCGGTTCCGTAGGCGCTTTCCACCTCTATTTTCCCATTCATTATTTCCAACAGGTTTTTACAAATGGAAAGGCCCAGTCCGGTGCCCTTTATGGCGCGGTTGCGCGTTGGTTCCAACTGGTTGAACGGTTCAAAAATATTTTTCATGTCTTCCGGCTTCATGCCAATGCCGGTATCTGTCACTTCAAAAACAACAGTATTTTTTCGCACAGTTACATGCAGGCGTATGCCGCCCTTGCGGGTAAACTTCACGGCATTGCTTATGACGTTAAGTAAAATTTGCCGCAAGCGCACATCATCGGCAAAAAGGCATTCCGGTATATCGCCTTCTGTGCTCATGCCAAATTCAAGCTGCTTGTTGCCGGCCAGGTATGTGGCCAGGGATTTTATGTTGTCAAGCATGGCCAGGAAGTTGAAGTTTACCGGCATTAGCTGCATCTTGCCGGATTCCAGCTTGGAAAGGTCAAGCACGTCATTTATTATGGTAAGGAGCGATTCAGACGATATTTTTATATCTTCAATGTATTTGAGGTGTTGAGGCGTAAACTTGCTGCTGTCGTGCAGCAATATTTCTGTTATGCCCAAAATAGCGTTCATGGGGGTGCGTATTTCATGCGACATGTTGGCGAAAAAGCGGCTTTTGGCCTCTGCCGAGGCCATGACGCGTTCCTTTTCAACCCAGGCGGTGGTGGCCTTAAGGCTAAGCTCATGCGTCAGGCTGATCTGTTCCAGCATTTTGAAGAGCGAAGCTTGCAGAATATCCAGTTCCCGCACCTTGCTGGTGTTATAAATGCCGGTTTCTGCGGAAAAGTCCAGGTCCAGGTCGCCGTTGGCAACGCGGTTGAAGTCTGCCGTAAGTTTTTTTATGGAACGCACAATATTGCGGGTGGCGCAAAAAATGCTGAAGGCCAGCAACAACAGCCCCAAAATGCTGGTGGAAATAATAAGATGCATGGATGACCGGCTGGCGCGGTAAAGTTCTTCTGTGGCTATATCTGTATAAAAGAATATATTTTCCGGCAAGTTGCGCAGCGCGATGTTGTGGATGGCCACCATGGCCTGTTCACCGGAAAAGGGCGATATTATTTCCCCCTGAAAGCTGGATGAAGAATTTAAGGCGGCCAGCACATGCGGGTTGTATTTGAAAGTGAAGTTTGCCAGGCGGCGGCCCACTTCTTCCGGATTTTTTGAATAGATTATAAGCCCGTCTTCGGTGATAAGCAGCACCCTTTGCCGGGGGTTTTCCATCAACCCGGTGGGCATGAAGATGTCTTCATACCGTATATCAAGCCCCATTACCCCAATGGGGCGGCCATTGGAAATTACAGGGTAGCTTACGGAACCGCAGGTGATTGGCCCTTCGCCCAGCTTGTAGTCAAAGTTTGTAAGCAGGTCTGTAAAGCTTTTTCCGCTTTCCATCGGTTTGCGGTACCACGGGGCGTTTTCAAGGGCCTGAACATCGTCCGGGGTAAAGGACAGTATGTCTTTTACCATGCCGTTTCTTTGCATGAAAAGTTTGTAAAAGCGGCTGTTGCCGTTGAAGGCGTCAGGTTCAAAAGCAAACCAGACCGCGTAGAAGGTGCTGTCTGAGGCAAGCAGGCGCGCGGCCAGCTGTTCTATGTGCTGTTTGGTGTCCGGGGCGTGGTAGTCCAGCAGGGAAAGGGCGCTGCTTAGCAGTTCCAGCTCCGCATCCATTTTGGATATTTTTTCATAGAGTTGTGAAGAGGTATAGGCGGCGGCCAGGCTGGCGTTTTCCTTCACCGCCTTGCTGTCATTGACATATATGATGTTGTTTATGGTGAAAATGACCAAGGAAAAAATAATCACCAAAGGCAACAGGGTAGCCAGAAGTATGCGTATGAAGATAGTTGTGCGCATAAATTACCGCCGATCATGAAACATATGGAAGGGCCAGGGTGCCTTATGGTTGCGGTTCTTCCAAAAAGCCTTTGACCTCTGTTTCATGGCGCATAAACACATTTATAAGGTAGGGGTCAAAATCTATTCCACTGCTTTCTGAAATAATTTCTATGGCTTTTTCATGCGGAAAGGGCTTTTTATAAGGGCGGGCGGACGTAAGCGCGTCATACACGTCCGCAATGGCGACAATGCGCGCCGCCAGGGGTATTTCCACCCCGACCAGGCCGTTGGGGTAGCCGGAACCGTCCCAGCGTTCATGGTGGGCATAGGCTATATCTTGCGCCATGTTCAGGAAGGAATCGTCCATCTTGCGCACAAAGTCGCTTAACAGTTCCGCGCTGTGCACCGGGTGCAGCTTGATCGTCTCAAATTCTTCCGGGGTAAGGCGGCCGGGCTTTAGCAGAATATTGTCCGGCGTGGCTATTTTGCCAAGGTCATGCAGCTTGGCGGAACGTATGATGTCGTCCGCCTCAAAGCTGGTTATGGAATAGCCATAGACGGGGTTTTCAAGCAAATCTTCAACAATTACGCGCACAACGTTGGTGGTGCGTTCAATATGGTTGCCGGTGTCGTGGTCACGCAGGTCTGTAATGCGGGCAAGCAGGTTAAGGGTAATATCTTCCCTTATTTTCAGCTTGTTGTAGGCATCGTTCAGGCTGCGGGTTTTTTCTTCCACCATGCTTTCAAGGTGTTTGCGGTGGGCTTGCAGTTCAAGCTGCAAACGCACGCGGGTAAGCAGGGCGCGGGGCTTTATGGGCTTAAGGATATAGTCTACCGCGCCCATTTCCAGCGCTTCAACCTCACTTTCTCCATCTATGGATCCGGTAAGGAAAATGGTGGGAATTTCCTTGTAGCGCGGGTTTTCCTGCAAGGTGCGCAATACGTCAAAGCCGGTAAGCCCCGGCATAAGGTAGTCCAGCAGAATAAGATCCGCGCTTTGTGTGGTCAAATATTTAAGCACCGCTTCACCAGAGGTGAAGGGCCTGATGCTGTAGTCGTTTTTGAGGGTGGAAATGACGGTATTAAGGGTAATGGCGTCATCATCCACTGCCAAAATAATTGGTTTTTGCCCTGTATCTTTTGTAAGCATTGCCCGGCAGACCTCAAAACAGTTAAGTAAAAGCCTTTAAAATAAAACAAGCAAGCAGGCCATAACGCAATTGCGGAATTCAAGCAAATGATTTTTTGCTTGTTCCGCTGGAGTATCAGGATAAATTCAAACAGGTTATAAATCATGTTCGCTATATGCGAACGGTTATGTTTTATGTATTCTTTCTATAAGATATTTTTATTTTAAATACAAGGCGGGAAGCGGGCAAAAGTTTTGGCAAGCGCCGCCTGAACTTGCGGGCGTGCGGATATTGCGGATGGTTTACGCAATGGCCTTTAGAGCAATTTACGATTGAAATGAGTGAATTGCTCAGCAAGGATTTGTCTTCAAATCCTTGCCGCGAAATAGTCGTAGGCGAGCTTTGCTCGCCGTTAAGCGACTATTTCAAGCGTAAACCACTCTAATAGGAAGGAATCAGGCGTGGTTGAAGCGCGAATAATCTTCAGGCGTGTCAATATCCGACATAATGCCGCTGTCTGAAATGGCAATGAATTCCAGCTGGTTTTCCGGAAGTGAGGCGAAATAGCCCTGCAAGCCGTTTTGCCCGTTCCAATCCAGAGCGGCGCGGGCCAAAGCGGCCCCAAGAAGCGGCGGGTGCCCGGCACCCTTCAGCAGGGCGCGTTGCCTTGCGGCGTGGCAGGGCGGAAGGCTGTTTTCCGCGCCTTGCAGGCCGCCGGGTGCCGGCGCGGCTGGCAAGACGCCGGATAACGGCGCGTCCGGAAAGACGCCGGGTGCCGGCGCGGCTGGCAAGACGCCCGACGCCGGAGCGCCCGGCAAGATATTTGGCAACACCGGCAAAAAGACCTTGCGGGTTCTTTCTTCCGGCGCGGTCATTGCCGCCGCGTCAAGCAGGGCCTTTATACTGGCCGGGCTTACCAGGGGGGCGTCTACCGGCAGAATGAGCAGGGCGTCCATGGCATCCATGGCATTCAGGGCGGCGCGTAACCCGGCGCAGACGGAAGAAAACATGCCGGAAGCGAAATTCGGGTTTTCAACCGGCAGCAGCCCAAGTTCCAGGGTCTTGTTTTCCACGGCTTCCCGGTCATGCCCGGTTACCACCCAAATATCTTCAACCCCGCCCGCGCGTAAGGCCGCGGCGGCCAGTTCCAAAAAAGTGCCGCCCGGCAGGGGCAGCAGGGCCTTGGAACCGCCCCCGGTGCGCGTAGCCATGCGGGAGGAAAACCCCGCCGCCAGAATGATGCCCCCGGCCCTCATTTTTCGCCTTTGCCGTTTCGGTGCCCGGCTTCCGGGTTTTTGCCGCCCAAGTCCTTATTATTTGGCCCCTTACTATTTTGGCCTTTGCCGCTGCGCCACTGAATAAGTTCCGCCACAATGCTCACGGCTATTTCACGCGGGGTTTCCGCGCCAATGCTCAGGCCAATGGGGGAATGCACGGCTTCCAGCGCTTCATCCAGCGTTTTATTTGGCATTCTATTTAGCACTTCATTCGGTGCTTCATTCGGCGTGTTATTCGGCGCTCCGCTTTGACGCAGGGCGGCGTAGACGGCGGCTTTTTTGCTTTTGCTGCCTATCATGCCTATGTAGCCGGGGCGCGTTACAGTGCTTTGGGCGTTATCCAGCAGCAGGGCGGCCAGCACGTCGCGGTCGTGCGCGTGGCCCCGCGTTACGATTATTACCCCGTCTTGCGGGCCAAGGCCTTCCGCGGCCAGAAAGGCGGCGGCATCTTCCTGCAGCAGGGAAGGCAGAAGCAGGGCGCGGGCTGTGGGGAAGCGTTCCGGCGCGGCAAATTCCGGCCGGTCATCCAGAACCGCGCATTGAAAATCGATGCTGCCCGCAAGGTTTGCCACTTCCAGCGAAACATGCCCGCCGCCGAAAATATACAAGCGCCAGGGGGCGGGGAAGTATTCCAGCAGGTAGTTGTTACCTTGTTCTTCAATGTAGCGCGTAAGGGCGTTTGCGCGTTCTGCCGGGGTTTGCGGCCATATGTCGGCCAGAGCCGGCGGCAAGTTGGCCGGAGCGGCCTCGTTTTTGCCGGGGCGGAACAGGGCGCGGGTTACGTTTAAAATATCTTCCCCGGAAAATTGGCTGACAAAGGCCAGCGGCATGCCCTGATCTTCCGCCGCGCAGGCCCTGGCGAACATGTCCGTAAAGTCTGGCGTGGCCGGAAGGTATTCCAGCAGCAGGGTCAAGGCCCCGCCGCACACCATATCCATATCTGTAACCCCGCGCAGGGAAAATTTCAGCAATTGGCCGGGCTGGGCTTGCCCGGGTTGCGCCGGGCCAGATTGCGCCGGGCCTGATTGCGTTTGGCCAGATTGTGCCGGGCCCGGTTGCATTTGGCCCGCTTGTGTTTGGCCCGCATTTGCCGCCCGGCTTTGCGCGGCCTGGCGGTGCAGGTTCATGGCCGCGTTGATGCTGTCGGCCTCATAACGGCCCCCGCCCACGGTGCCGCGTATGGAAGCATCCGGCAGCACCAGCATTCTGGCCCCGGCGGTGCGCGGGGCCGAACCTTCCTGCGTGATTACCGTAACCAGAACCAGCGGCGTCCCGGCGTGGAGCGAATCAAAAATTATGCGGTTGAACGACTGCATTGCTTCTCCGTCTGTTGACAAGCCTACCATCAACATGCCTTTAAACCAAAATTTGCACCACCACCCCGTTCACCAAACGGCACCACCCCCGCTACCCCAAACGAGGATCAGGAGGGAAGGGGGTCTGGGGGAAGGGAACCTCAAGGACATCATGTCCTTGGGGTTCCCTTCCCCCAGTTTCTCCGCCTTAAGCCTTAACTCTTGCCGAACGCGCAGGCCGGGTAGCGGCATTCCGGGCAGGCTTCGCACAGGCCGCCGTGGGCCAGCGCACTGATGTCGCGCGGTGTAAGGCGTATACCGGCCAGGATGCGCGGCACCAGTATATCAAACACGCTGGCCCGGTGGTACATTACGCAACCGGGCAGGCCCAGCACGGGCACATTGCCTTTATAGGCCAGCATGAACATGGCCCCGGGGAACACCGGCACGCCGTAGGTGACAACTTCACACCCCACGGAACGTATGGCAAGCGGGGTTTTGTCGTCCGGGTCAACGCTCATGCCGCCGCTAACGGCCACCAGTTCCGCCCCGCTTTCAATGGCGGCGTTTATGGCCTGGGCGGTTTGTTCGGCTTCATCCGGCACAATGACTTTGGAAATGATTGGGGAACCCCAGGCGGCGAATTTTTTTTCCAGCACCGGGCCAAAGCCGTCTTTGATGCGGCCGTGGTAGACCTCGCTACCGGTAACAACCAGGGCCACGCGGTGCGGTTTGAAGGGCACAACCTGCAACAGCGGCGGGTTGGCGGCGCAGCAGGCTTCCACCGCCTGCACAACGCCTTCGGGCACGGCCAGGGGTATAACGCGGGTGCCGGCCAGCATGCGGCCCTTTGCCACTTCCTGCATGGAATGTGTTGTGGCCAGGGTTACGTCCTGTATGCTGTTGATGCGTTCAAGCAGGGCGCAATCTATGCGTAACAGGCCCTGGTGCGCGGCGGTAAAATTTATGCGGCCTTCTTTGGGCGCGTCAAACAGCACGCCCGGCCCGGCCACGGCCTTGGCTATGCGCAGGGCGGCGTCGTCCTCATGTTCCCAGCCTTCACGTTTGCCGTTCCAGACGTAGAGGTGTTCCTTGCCAAGGCGCAGCAGGTGTTCAATATCTTCTTCACGCACCACATGCCCGCGCCGGAAGGCCGGGCCTTTGTGGCCGCCGCAACACTGGCCGGAATGGGCGTCCTTGCCTTTGTCCGGAGCGGGGCAGCCGGCCCCTTTGGGCACAATTTCCGTAATATCATGGCACAAGATAAGGCCGACGGCTTTTTGCGTCTCTACTATATTTATTCCTTTCATGCTGTCCTTGTATATAGGCCGGGTCTGCCGGTTTTTCAGCAAAGCTTCCACAAGCGGGCGCTTTTTGGGTCCAGGCTTTGACTGCGCACAAAGGCTTCAGTAATTTTGTTTTTAAGGTAGTCTTCAAACCCGGCCGGGTCTTGCACGCTGTAACAAATGGAATCCGCCCCGCCAAGGCCGCCGGGGATATGGTCGCCCTTTTGGGCGTAGTCATTTACCATATCGGCGTAAAAACAGACGGAAAGCCAGCGGTTTGCCGGGTCATCATTAATAACGTCCAGCAGGGCGAAAAAGCCGCCTTCCGGCAGGGCGCTGTTCACAAGGCGCACGGAATGGCTTATTCCTGGCCTTTCTTTATAGCGCACCCGTATTTCCGGCAGCCTTTCCGTATGTTCCAGCAGGGCTAGAAACAGGGGTTTTACGTTGTTGGGGTCCGCAGTCCATTCCGCAAGGAATTTTTGCAGTCCCTCCAGCATATATTCCATTCCATCGGGTGCCTTCATAGCTTATCACCTTCCATGGAATTTTCATTCATGCGGGGCGTTGAAGCGCCCCGCATGAATGAAGGTTAGTTTATTTATTTTCCGGAATCACTACGGGGTTGGCCTTGATATTATCCATTTTTTCATAGAAATTGCCAAGGTCATAGTGCGGGGTGGCAGGCTTTTGGCCCTTGGCAAGGGCTTCAATGCCGGCCTTCACTTTTTCCGGCCTGGCCGGCAGGTCGTGAATGCGCACGCCAACAGCGTTGTAAATGGCGTTGATTACGGAAATGTGGCCGGAGCTTTGGAACAGTTCCGAGCAGCCGGAAGAACCAAACGGGTTGGTTGGACGGGGGCTTTCCACAAATTCCACGGTGAAGTTTTTGCCGTCCGGTATGTCCTTGATGAAGGGGAAACCCGCGCCAACAAGGCTGGCGTGTTTTTTGATGTCTGAATAGTCTTCAGAAAGGGCAAAGCCTATGGTGTGCGACATGCCGCCGAAGGCCTGGCCTTCAACCGTCTGGAAGTTGCCCACCACGCCAATGTCCGCCACCATGTGCATGGCCAGTACGGTGGTTTTGCCGGTGGCCACTTCCACTTCCACTTCAGTTACGATGAAGCCGTAGGTGTATTCCGCAGTGGGGTCGCCCTGGCCGGTGTTCGGGTCAAGGTCTTTGGTGAAGCTGTGGGTCATGAATTGGCCCATGTGCTTGGTTTCCAGCCCTTCTTTGACCATTTCGGCATGGGTGCGGAAGCTGCCGTCCGGCTTGCGCATAAGGTCAAGCAGTTTTTTGGCCGCGTCAACCATGGCGTTGCCGTCAAGGTAGTGGGAACGGCTGCCGCCGGTAGGCCCGTGTATGGCCGGGATGATGGTGTCGTTCATGACCAGTTTGAACTGGTCGGGGCGCAGCTTCAGTTCCTTGAAGGCTTCATGCGCGTTTACCAGGGTGCCTATGTCCGCGCCCTGGCCCTGGTCTTGCCAGTTGGAGTAAATGGTAATGCCGTTTTCCGCGTTCAGTTCCGCAATAACGGCGCAGTAGTCGCCGGCGCCGCTGGTTACGTTATATTCCGCGCAGCATACGCCGACGCCGCGTTTCTTTTCCGGGGTGGATTCACGCTTGGCGCGTTCCACGCATTCCTTGTACTTGGGGCGTATCTTGTCAATGATCTTGGTCATGGGGTAAACGCTGAAGCCGTGGCCGTTGATGCACTTTTCGCCTTCACGGTACACGTTCATGTAGCGAAATTCCAGCGGGTCAATACCGGCCTTTTCCGCCAGCATGTCTATAAGCTGTTCAGAAGCGGTGTAAACCTGCGGGGAACCGTAGCCGCGGTAGGCGGTGGAATAGGCGTGGTTGGAAAGGGCGCATTCTGAAAGGCCCATGGCGTTCGGCACGGTGTAGGGCGCGCCGAAGAAGCGCACGCCTTTTTGCGCGGCCACGTCGCCAACAACGGTGTAAGCGCCCTTGTCATAAAGCACGTTCCATTCCATGGCGTTTATTTTGCCGTTTTTGTCGCAGCCTATGCGGCCGTTGGTGTAGCTGGGCGCGCGTTTGCCGGTGTAGTGCATGTGCTCGTCATAGCTAAGGGTAAGGTTTACCGGCTTGCCTACAACTGTGGTGGCCAGGCCTACCAGGGCGGCGGAATGCGGGTCCATGGCGTAGCCGAAGCTTGCGCCGGTGGGGTTTTCAATTACGCGAATTTTGTCTTTGGGCCAGCCGATGGCGGGCGGGACAATGCCGGTAACAAGCTGAAGGAACAGCGATTTGCAGTGAATGGTAAGCACGCCGTCGTCATCCACATAAGCCTGGGCCACGTCCGGTTCAATGCTCATGTGCGGTTCGCGGGTGGAGAAGAAGCTGCCGTCCACAACATGGGCGCTTTCCTTGAAGGCTTCGCGGGTGTCTTTGCCGTAGAATACCGGCTGGTCAATGAACACCGGCGGAATTTCCGGGTGAATTCTTATGGCGTCCGGGGCCAGGGTTTCAATGGCGGTGGCGTATTCCGGCAGTTGTTCCAGTTCGCACTTTACCAGTTTGGCGGC
>JAVBMP010000153.1:0-26905 GCA_031552315.1 Desulfovibrionaceae bacterium
GGCGGGTTGAATCCGAAAGGATTCAACCCGCCAACTTATTTAAATAATGAGGGGTCACGGGGAATTCAATTCCCCGTGCGGGTTCCAAGGGCAGCGCCCTTGGCCGCCGGAGGCATTAAAGTTCAATATTTTCCGCCCAGAACACGGGGCCGCAGGTGCAGGTGCTTACGGGCAGGCTTGGGTCTGCCTTGCTGTTTTGCGGCGGGTTGTTGGGGTTTGGTTTCACCACGCAGCCCAGGCAGGCCCCCATGCCGCAGGCCATGCGGTTTTCCAAAGAAAGCTGGGCGCGGGCTTTGTGCTTCAGGGCCAGGCCTTGCACTGTTTTAAGGAAGGGGGTGGGGCCGCAGGCCAGTACCAGGCCGTTTTGCGCGGCGTGTTCGGCTATGTGGGCGTCCATGACCTTTATGAAATTTTCCAGATCTTTGGGGCTTCTTTCCGGGTAATTGTCCGCCATGATTTTATCGGTAAAATTTTCAAATGGATAACAATCCAGCGGCATACGGTGCCCAAAGTCCATGTGCAGGTTCCAGGGGGTGGGGTGGGCGTAGGCATAACCAACAAAGGGGGCTATGCCTATGCCGCCGGCCAGCAGCAGGGTTGGGGTTTCCGCTTCCATGGTGAAGCCGTTGCCCAGGGGGCCCCAGGCTTCCACCTTGTCGCCGGGTTTAAGTTCAGTAAGGCGTTTGGTGCCGCGCCCGGCCACCTGAAAAAACACCACCAGGTCGCGTTCCGTCTTAAGGCAGATGGAAAACGGCCTGGCCCAGGTAAGTTCCTTCCCCCAGCTTTTGGGACGCAGCATGATGAACTGGCCGGGGGTGAAGGCCCATTCCGGCGGGCTAAGGCGCAGGGCAAACAGATGGCTGGCGTCTTTAACTTCCCCAAACGGCACCAGGTCAAGCACTGTCATGTCGCTTATATTTTTTTGAGCCATAAAAAATCCTTATGCGGTTGGATGACGCCGCCAAAAGGGCGAATTTTGTTTTCCGGCAAGCGGGTCTAGGCTTGCCGGGCCAAATAACGGGCCGGTATTATGCCAGTGGCGGCGGCGGCCACAATGTTGCCGGAAACTCCGGGGCCATCGCCGGCAATAAACAGGCCCCGCACGTTGGTTTGCAGGTTGCCGTCACATTCTATTTGTGTGGCGAAAAATTTTATTTCCGGCCCGTAGAGCAAGGTTTCTTCATTGGCTACGCCGGGAATTACCTGATGCAGTTGGCGCAACCCTTCAAGAATATTGGTGACAATGCGTTCCGGCAGGGCCATGCTGAGGTCGCCGGGCGTAACGTCCGGCAGGGTTGGTTCAATATAGCCCTTGCTCAGGCGGTTCCAGGTGGAACGGCGTCCGCGCTGCAAATCGCCAAAGCGCTGGAGTATGGGTTTGCCGCCGCCGATAATGGTTGCCAGCTTGCCAATGGCCGTGCCGTAACCCTGGTTGTCTGATACCGGGTCTGTAAGCACCACCTTGGAAAGAAAGGCGAAATTGGTGTTGTCCGACTTCACATGGCGCAGGGCGTGGCCGTTCACACAGACAAAATCTTGATAATTTTCAAGACTTACAAAACCTTCCGGGTTGGTGCAAAAGGTTCTGGTCTGGTCGTCATAGCGGCTGGTCTGCACAAAAAAAGTCGGGTCATACACCACGTTGGTTATGTCGGACATAATGTCTTTGTGCACTTCAACCCGCACGCCAACCTCTATGCCGCGCTGGCTCATGTTCAGGTTCAGACGGCGGGCAAGGGCCCCGGCCCATTCCGCGCCCACCCGGCCGGGGGCCAGAATTACCGCCCGGCACCCGGTTTGCCCGGCGGAACTTACAATGCCGGTAACATGGTTGTTTTCAATAAGAATATCGGTTACTTCCTCACCTGTGCGTATGGTAACGCCCTTTTCTTCAAGCCAGTGGCACATGGAATCTATATATTCCGGCAAGTAGTCGCTGCCCAGGTGTTTTTGGCGTATAAGCAGCAAGTCAACCCCGCTGGTTCTGGCCCGCTGGCGTATGGCGCGGGCGGTCTGCATGTCTGAAGGGTAGACCGGGGCATCCATTTTGAAGCGGTTGAAAATGGCTTCAGTTTCTTCAATAAGTTTGACAGCGTCGGCCTTGGGCAAAAATTGCGTAAGGTCTGTTTTGCCCAGTTTGTGAATGAAGTTCAGCTTGCCGTCTGAAAAAAGCCCGGCCCCGCCAAGGCCGGTAAGAATGTGGCAGGGCTTGCAATGCATGCAGCGCCCGGTTTGCGGTATGGGGCAGCGGCGTTTTTTTACGCTTTGCCCTTTGTCCACAAGGCAGACTTTAAGTGAAGAATGTTCCGCCAGCCAATAGGCGGCAAAAAGCCCGGCCGGGCCACCGCCCACTATGACCACATCAAAAGAATTGTCTTTTTTTTTCATAACAGCATAAAAACTTTGAATAAATCTTCAGGTTGATTAAAAAAAAAGCCCCCGCCTTTGGCGAGGGACTTTTCCAGTACACAAGCCTGCAAGGCAGGATTATTTCACGGCTTCTTTAAGCACTTTGCCCGGAGTAAACTTTACAGCTTTGCTGGCCGGAATGTTAATTTCCTTACGGGTGCGGGGGTTGCGGCCAACGCGGGCGGCGCGCTGAATAACCTTGAAGCTGCCGAACCCGGTGAAAGTAACGGCTTCACCGGCCTTAAGGGCTTCAGTCAAAGAAGCGATAACAGCATCCAGAGCGGCTTCGGTCTTGGCTTTTGTTTCCAGACCGGATTTGGCATGAATTTTTTGAACAAGTTCAGCTTTGGTCATTGGTTACTCCATACATTTGTTTTTTTGAAAAGCGTGAATACGCCTTGGTTTAATATTGACTGCTGGTTCTGTTTTACAGAGGACGTAAGGATTGTCAACATAAACTTGCAAACTGAATAAAATTTCGCAAATAATTCCAGCGCAAACCATATTTCACCAAGCAGTGACTACCGCATATCGGATTGTTATGCAAGGCAAAATATCTGTTGTGGAATAAATATCTGAAAACTTTTACAAGATATTGTTCCAACTTTGCACAAGAGACTTTATAGCAAAAGATAAACAGCAATGCAAGCCATTAAACTTGTTGGTTCAAAGTCCCTTGCCCGGGCCGGCAGTGAACGCTTGCCCTTACGGTTTTTTTACATTACAATCAAAATAATAAATAGTGGAATTAGAGTATTTTCACATTGAAAATGCTCTGGCGGCTACGCGGTAGACGCCCGCAAGCAAGCAGTGAAGCGTGTCTTTAGCTCTGCCGTTTTGGCTGAACGGGTGCGATAAATACTGCCTTTTTGCCTTTAAATTGCCTTTGAAGGCATATGTCAAAGTTAATTTGCTTTAAAGGAAGTTGAGCGACAATGTATTTGAAATGTAAACTTTTTTTGCTGGTTGCCGCGTTGTGTATTCTTTCCGGCTGCTCTGCCGGGGGCAACAGCATCATAAACCTTGGCTATGGCCCGGTTGCCTCACAGGGCATAAACCCAAAAAATACCAAGGTTTGCGTGGCAATGTTTGAAGATGCCCGCAAAAGGCCGGAAATTGGGGCAAAATCCGGCGGTGAATTTTATATAACCAACAATTCCGTGGCGGACTGGGCTTCCCGCGCGTTGGCGGATGAACTGGTGCAGCAGGGTTTTGTGGTGAGCTACGCGCAAAATACCGCCCTGGCCGCCGCCAGCGGGGCAGATTATATTGTAAGCGGGCGTGTTGAAGAGGTGTGGGTGCAAGAAGTTTCCAGCATTACCTTTGAAGCGCGTATACAGCTTACGGCCAAAGCCAGCCGCCCTGACGGCAAAGTGGTTTATCTGGAAACCCTTTCCAGCAGCCAGAACAAAAAAGTGTTCCCCATGACCAGCCCGGCTGAAGGAATTTTGAAGGAAACCCTGCAAGACCTGCTTTCCGCCCTTGCCCAGAAGTTGAACCAGAAGCTGTAAAATGCCCGGTGTTTTTTTGTCGAATACCCAAAGGCGCAAACCTGCCGCACAGCTTGTTTCAAAGTTGCCGCGTGGTTTGCGTCTTTTGTGCCTGTTTTTTTTAGGCGCTTTTTCCGGGCATGCCGCGTTCGCGGCCCAAACAGCGCTGTTTGACGTGCGGGCATTCCGCCCCTATGGCGGCCCGGTAAGCGCGGACAAGGCCACGGATGCCGCCACCGCCGCCGCCCGCCTGGCTTTGCCCTTTGAGGCCATGCGCCAGTTCAAGGATGACCCCCTGATGGCTTTCGCCCTGGGCAACGACCCGTGCCAGGGGCCGCAAAACCCGGCGACAAGCCTGGCCCGCAAGCACCCGCAAGCCTTCATCTACCCGCTGTTACGGGTTGAAAATCTGGAATTTTTTGTTTCTTCCAGCCAGCCGGAACAGGGCATGGAGGTTAAAATTTCCGCAAGCCGGGCGGAAAATTATCAGGCCATTATGCAAGAATTGCTGCGCAGCCCGGACTTGCTTGAGCTTTATATTCCGGGCCTGACCCAAGCCAGGCAAAACCTGGACGCTTATGACGCAAGCGCCAAAAAAATTTTGCAGGCCAGCCGGGAAAAGGGGCAAGGCATAAAAAAAATCCCGGCAGGTTCCGGCAACCGGGCGGAGCAAGCCACTGAAGCCGCCTGGACAGCGGAAATAACTGAACGCCTTGACGCCCTGCGTTCTTCACTCAAATATCTGGACGCCCTGCCAATGCTTCTGGGGCCGAATAAGAATCTGGAACAGGCCTCACGCCAGCTGCAAGAAGCGGTATTGCTGGATGAAAACAACCCCCTGGCCCTTTGCGCCCTGGGTGACGCCCTGCTGCAACTGAACAGCCTGGATGAGGCGGCGGAGCTGATTGAACGCAGCCTGAAGTTGCAGGAAAGCGCGCGGGCCCATTATTTACGCGGGGTTATACATTTGCAGGACAAACTTCAAGCCTTGGCCCTGAAGGACTTCAGTGAAGCGATAAGGCTTGCGCCGTACAACCAGAGTTATTGGAGCGCGCGGGCTTCCACCTACCTTATTCAGAACAGTTTGCCGGAAATGTGCGCGGACTTTGCAGAGGCCTGCCGCCTTGGCGATTGCGCCGGGCTAAGCTGGGCCATAAAACAGAACAAATGTTCACAACCGGCCGGTAATTGATTCAAATTGCTATCGCGGCGGAAACATGCCCAGAGACAATATTTTAGTGAAAATTTACGGGCAATTGCAGCCCATGCCCGAGCAGGCCTTGAAGGCGGCGCGTGACATATTGTCCCCGCTTTTGGGGGCGGAAGCGCTGGAAGAGGCGCTGGAGCTTGATGGCGATGCCCTGTTGCTGAATTACGAAGGGGTGTTCTTTCCGCTTGAAGAATTTCTTGAAGTTGTTCAGGCGCATACCCAGCCGCGGACAGAGGGCAAGTTCCATTATATAGACCTGGACGCCTGGGAAGTGGAAAGGCTGGATTTCACGGCGGGCCGCCTGCAAGCAAGGGCCGGAAGCCGCCGCAGCTTGAATGATGTGCTGGAATACGCCCGCAAGTGATTCCAGTTATGGCAAAACCTGCCGAGGGGTCGCGGGGAGTTCAACTCCCCGCGCGGGTGCAGGGCAGCGCCCTGCCCGCCGGAGGCATTACCGCTATTCCAAAAAGCGCGTATCTGTAACCCGTTTTGATTTGCCGAAAGACCGGGGCAGGGTGCCCGGATCCACAATTTCCACCCCGCAAGAGATAAGCAGGCGTGAATGCACCAGCTTCGCAAAGGTCTTGCACATGCCCGCATCGTTGCCGTTTGTGGCGTTTATGGCCCGTTCCACCTTTATAAGCATGTTGTCGCGGCCTTCTGCCCGGCTAAGTTCCAGATGATATTCTGAACCAAGTTCCGGAATGGCGTGCAGCACATCGGCGATCTGGCCGGGGTAGATGTTCACCCCGCGGAAAATTATCATGTCATCCGAACGGCCCAGCAAGTGGTCATGCCGGGGCATGGTACAGCCGCAGGGGCAGGGCGCGGGCAGGGCGCGGGTAAGGTCTCTGGTGCGGTAACGGATAAGCGGCGAGGCTTCCTTGCACAGTGAGGTGACCACCATTTCGCCTATTTCACCGGGGGCTACCGGTTGCAGGGTGATTGGGTCAAGAATTTCTATGATGAACAGGTCGGCCCAGTAGTGCATGCCTTCATGGGCGCGGCATTCCAGCGCGGTGCCGGGGCCGTACATTTCTGTCATGCCGCCTATGTCAAAGCTGTGTTCCAGCCCAAGGTTTTCTTCAAAAAGTTTGCGCATTTTTTTGCTGTGCGCTTCCGCCCCAAAAATGACGGACTTCAGCTTTATTTTGTCCAGCAGGCCATTGCGCTGCACTTCCTCGCCCATCAACAGGGCCATGCTGGCCGTGCTGCCAAGGCAGGTGCTGCCAAGGTCTGTAAGCATTTGCAGGTGAATTTCCAGGTTGCCCGCGCCCACCGGCACGGCCATGGCCCCAAGGCGTTCCGCCCCAAGCTGAAAGCCCGCCCCGGCTGTCCACAGGCCATAACCCACGGCAACCTGAATGCGGTCTTCTTTGGTAAGCCCGGCCAGTTCATAACAACGGGCCATTTGCAGGGCAAAATTGTCCACGTCTTTTTGCGTATAGGCCAAAATTTTGCGCTTGCCTGTGGTGCCGGAAGAAGCGTGAATGCGCACCACATCGCGTTCCGGCACGGAAAGCAGCGGCAGGGGGTAGCCTTCACGCAAATGGTCCGTAGTGGTGCAAGGCAGTTTGGTTATATCTGAAAGTTCTTTTATATCAGCCGGTTCAAGGCCAAGTTCCTTGATGCGGCGGCAATAATCCGCATTATTGTTGAAGGCGTGGGCCACAGTCCAGCGCAGGCCGGCGGTTTGAATTTCATGCAGCTTTTCCAAAGAATGGGCGGGTATTAAAGATTCGGGCATAAGTTCCTCATGCGATGCGATATGGGGCCATTGCTGTAATTGTAAAAGCGCGTGACCGCTAATTTTTATGTTGTCTGGGCCGGAAAAAATGCGTATTCATAAAAACGCGGCGGGTGTTTCCGGCAAGGCAAGCTCTATCCATAAAGCCAAGCCGCCCGGCCCGTCAATAATTCTTTTCATTTTCCAATGGAGGGCGCATGAAAATATTAATAGCCGGTTCCGGCGGGCGTGAACACGCCCTGGCCTGGAAGTTGAAAAATAACCCGCGTGTAAAAGAAATTTTTGTTGCGCCCGGTAATGGCGGCACCGCGTCTGTGGCCCGCAATGTGCCGATATCTGATGGCGATGTTGATGCCCTGATGGCCTTCATAAAAGAAAACGGCATAAATTTTGTTATTCCCGGCCCGGAACTGCCTTTGGTAAAAGGGCTGGTTGACGCGTGCGAGGCGGCGGGCATTCCGGCCTTTGGGCCATGCGCCTATGCCGCGCAGCTTGAAGGTTCCAAAAAGTTTGCCAAAGAAGTTATGGTGGCGGGTAAAATACCCACCGCCGCCTACGGCTGCTTTACAGATTACGCAAGCGCCGCCGCATATGTGAAGGCCAAAGGCGCGCCGCTGGTGGTAAAGGCTGACGGCCTGGCCGCCGGAAAAGGCGTGGTTGTGGCTAAAACAGAGGACGAAGCCCTGGAAGCCCTGAAAAGCATGCTGGTGGAAAAGGCCTTTGGCCCGGCCGGTGAAGTGGTGCTGGTTGAAGACGCGCTGAAGGGTGAAGAGGTTTCCCTGCTGGCCTTTTGTGATGGTGAACGCGCCTTGCCCCTGCATTCCGCGCAAGACCAC
This sequence comes from Desulfovibrionaceae bacterium, assembly GCA_031552315.1. Taxonomy (GTDB): domain Bacteria; phylum Desulfobacterota; class Desulfovibrionia; order Desulfovibrionales; family Desulfovibrionaceae; genus JAVBMP01. The sequence goes on from JAVBMP010000153.1 coordinate 7,693, forward strand.
AAGGCGGTATTTGACGGCGACACCGGCCCGAATACCGGCGGCATGGGCGCGTACAGCCCGGCCCCGGTGCTTTCTGCCGAAAAGGGGGCGGAGCTGTGCCGCCTGGTAATTGACCCGGTTTTGCGCGTCATGAAGGAACGCGGCCACCCCTTCAAGGGCATTCTTTACGCCGGGTTGATGATGACGGAAGGCGGCCCCATGGTGCTGGAATACAATGTGCGCTTTGGCGACCCGGAATGCCAGCCCCTGCTTATGCGGCTGAATAGCGACCTTCTGGGGCTTATGCAGGCCAGCCGGGAAGGGCGGCTTGACAGCGTGCGGCTTGAGTTTTCCGCCAAAACGGCTGTTTGCGTGGTGCTTACCGCCAAGGGCTACCCCGGCGATTACCCCAAGGGCATGACCATTCACGGCATTGAACAGGCCGAAGCCCTTGACCCGCAAAATATCAAGGTATTTCAGGCGGGCACAAAGCGTGAGGGCGACAAGGTGCTTTCAAGCGGCGGGCGCGTGCTGGGCATTACCGCCCTGGGCGCGGATCTTGGCGCGGCGCAAAAATTGGCGTATGAAGCTGTTGAAAGGATAAAGATGGAAAATTCCCATTTCCGGCGGGATATAGGCAATAAAGGCCTGAATGCCTGCTGGGCCTGCAAGAGGTGACGCATGATCAGCATAGACCGGGCCGGAGCCATAGAACGCATGGGCGATGAAGAAATTTACAAGGAAATAGCCGCGTTTTTCGCACAGAACATACCGGAAAACCTGCAAAAGCTGGAAGAAGCCCTTGACGCCTCGCCAAGGGTGGCGGAATGCAGCCCGCAAGAGCTGGAAAACCCCATGCGCCTGGCCCATTCCTTCAAGGGCAATTGCGCCACTGTAGGGGCAGAAGGCGTGCGCGACCTGGCGAAAGAGCTGGAAATGCTTTGCCGGGCCGGCAAGGCCGCTGAAGCCCGTCAGGCCTTTGCGCTTTTGAAGCCGCAGATGTTGGAACTTATGCAAAACTTGAAGTAACACTTTAATTTTTGCAATTGCATTTTCAACACGCTGTTATTGCTGAAAAAAATTACGAGCGCGGGGCAAAAACCCGTTTGCCGGGTGCCTCAATGGACAATTCTGACGGGCGGTTACGGCTTTTGCCAACGCGCCGCAAGCCCGGCATACAACAAAAAAACTAAAGGTTAAATCAATGGCAGACCGTTCAGGCCCCAGACGTAAAAGCATTGCGGATATAAGCACAGCCCGCCCTCTGGATTTGGATATTGATTATCATAAAAAACCGCTGGCGGAAATTTATGGTTCTTTGGTTTTCAGCACGGCTGAAATGAAGGCCCGCCTTACGCCGGACGCCTTCAACCGCTTGCAGGGCACCATACGAGAAGGCAAACCCCTGGATTCCGACCTGGCCGGGGTAGTGGCCAACGCCATGCGCCAATGGGCGGAAGAACGCGGGGCCACGCACTACACGCACTGGTTCCAGCCCATGACCGGCTATACGGCGGAAAAGCATGACGCCTTCCTGACCATTGGCAACAATGGCGAGGTACTTTCCAAATTTTCCGGCAAAATGCTGGTAAAGGGCGAATCTGACGCGTCTTCCTTCCCTTCCGGCGGCATACGTTCCACCTTTGAAGCCCGCGGCTATACCGCCTGGGATCCGCGTTCGCCGGTATTCCTTAAGGAAAGCGTAAACGGCAAAACCCTTTGCATCCCCACGGCGTTTTGTTCCTACACCGGGGAATGCCTGGACAGGAAGACCCCGCTGCTGCGTTCCGGTGAGGCCCTTACCCGCCATGCCCTGCGTATTTTGCGCATTTTCGGCAACAACACGTCCACCCACGTCACCGCCACCCTGGGCGCGGAACAGGAATACTTTTTGGTAGACCGCAGCCTTTTCCTGCTGCGTCCCGACCTTGTGAACAGCGGGCGCACCCTTTACGGCGCGCGCCCCCCCAAAGGGCAAGAGCAGGAAGACCACTACTACGGCGCGGTGCGCGGCCGGGTGCTGGCCTTTATGATGGATTTGGAACACCGCCTGTACAAGCTGGGCATTCCGGTAAAAACCCGCCACAATGAGGCCGCCCCGGCCCAGTTTGAGCTGGCCCCGCTGTTTGAAGAAAACAACATCGCCACAGACCACAACATGCTGGTTATGGAGATTATGCGCGGCACCGCGCAGGAACACGGCTTTACCTGCCTGCTGCATGAAAAACCCTTCAAAGGCGTAAACGGCAGCGGCAAACACTGCAACTGGTCACTGGCCGATTCCGAAGGCAACAACCTGCTTGACCCGGGCGATACCCCGCAGGAAAACGCCCAGTTTCTGGTCTTCCTTTGCGCGGTAATGCGGGCGGTGCACCGCTATTCATCGCTCTTGCGCATGGGCACGGTAAGCGCGGGCAATGACCAGCGCCTGGGCGGGTTTGAAGCGCCCCCGGCCATATTTTCCATCTTCCTTGGCACCCAGCTTACTGAAGTGGTAGAAAGTATTCGCGATGGCGTAAAAAGCAAAAGCAAAGGCGGCGACTTCATGCGCATTGGCGTTAGCGCCCTGCCGCCCCTGCCGCGTGACGCCACAGACCGCAACCGCACATCGCCCGTGGCCTTTACCGGCAACAAGCTGGAATTTCGCATGGTTGGCTCGGCCCAATCCACCTCGCCCATGTGCTTTTTGGTGAACACGGCGGTTACAGAAGCCCTTGACCACTTCGCCAATGAGCTGGAAGTGGCCCTGGCTGGCGGCAAACCCCTGAACGAGGCCGTGCAGCAGCTTTTGCAAAAGGAATTTGCCAAACACAAGAACATTATTTTTAACGGTGACAACTACAGCAGCGCCTGGCCCAAGGAAGCGCAAAAACGCGGCCTGCCCAACCTGCCGGATACCGTTTCCGCGCTGGAACGCTTCACTGACGAGGCCAATGTGTCCCTGCTTTCCCGTTACGGCGTGCTTTCCGCCCGTGAGGTGGAATCGCGCCGCGATATCCTGCTGGAAAGCTACAATACATCCATTGCCATTGAAGCCCAGGTTACCCTGGAAATTGGCCGCACCATGATTTTGCCCGCTGCCATGGCAACCCAGCGCAAGCTTGCGGAAACCGTGCAGCTTATGCGCAACCTTTCCCCCAAGGCGGATCTTGAAGGCCACGGCCACATGCTTACCCGCGTAAGCCGGCATATTCGCGATTTCATGATAGCCCTTGACCGGCTGGAAGAAGAAATGGAGAAAAAACGCAGCTTCAAAAAAGCCCAGCACCCGCTGGTGCAAGAAGCCCGCTTCTACCGCGATACCATACTGCCCATTATGAACGCCTGCCGCGCAGAAGGCGACGCCCTGGAAAACCTGGTGGACGATTGCTACTGGCCGCTGCCCAAGTATCGTGAATTGCTGTGGATTTATTGAGGCAAAGCGAAGAATAAGAATAAGAGTAAAAGTAAGAATTGCCTCCGGCGGGCAGGGCGCTGCCCTGCACCCGGCAAGGGCCTAAGGCCCTTGCAACCCTGGTATGGAACAAGGCGGCGCTTGACTTTTTGGGTCAAGCGCCGCCTTGTTATCTTGTTATTCTGTTGGAGGCTATTGCACAATGGCCGCTGCTGGTTAAAATTTTTTATAAACTTCTCGTCTATGGCCGATTTGCACAACAAGGATTGTGATTGTTTCATCTTCCAAGCGGCAAATTATGCGGTAATCACCAACGCGGTAACGCCAAAATTCGCGCAGTGTGCCTTTCAATGCCTAGCCAAGCTCTTTGGGGTTATCCCGCCCCTGCAAGCGGTCATGTAAAAATTTCAGTATGCGCCTTGCTTCCGCTGTGCCAAGCTTTGCCAGCGCAGCTTCCGCCTCTGGCGTAAAACTAACCTTCCAGCCCATACTGCTGCATCACTTCGGCAAGGGGAACGGATTTTTCCTTGCTGGATAAAAAACGTTCATAAGCGGCATCGGCAAGGTAAACATCTTCCATATCCGCAAGGCTGCGCTCCAAAGCTTCACGCACATAAAAGCTTTTTGGGCGCTTGGTAACGTCTGCCAGCGTGTTAAGCCGGTTTTCCATTTCTTCCGGCAAGCGTATGGTAAGCATAAAATATTTTCTCCTGATGTAATACAAGTATGCTTTGTATTGCACAGAGTCAAGCCTATAGAGACTATTGCACAATGGCCTCAAATTGTTTGGAGTAAATGTATGAATTTGGGGGGTAAGGGAACCATACTCTGTTTTACTGCGCTTCATTCTGTGCACAGGAAGCAGGCTTGAAGCTGGAACGTATAAAGTTCCACATAAGCATGGCCTTTTCGCGTTCAGCCCAGGGCGCTCTAAACTCTATATCTACATGAGGGTGTTCAACAGTGCCTTTATATTCCGGCGATTGCAGGCGAAATACTAAATATTTCCTTCTGGGCGTGATGTTGACATTAATATATTCTTTAAATTGTTCACCGTCTGTTTCAATTACTCTTTCTACCAGGTTTGTTATGGAATAGCCAAATGGCAAGGAAGGCATGCTGGTGTTTTTTATGGCTTTTTTCAGAGCCGGCGGGATTGGGGAAGGGACTCTGGTACTATACACAAGGTCATATTCTCTATTTTCATCAAAATCCATGAAGTGTGCCCCTGCCTGTTCATTTCTGACCGCGTAGCCGTCCACTTTTCCGTATTCTGTATAAAACGCCCCGGGTTTGCCGTTGCGGCTTTTGCCCCAGGAATAGTGTTTGAAAATCGCCATAGCCGGGGTTTCCAAGTCTTCCCCTTTTTCAGTTTTATAATAATGACGGTATTCTTCCAAATGGAGCACGCCTTGCGGCAGGGCAATAAAGGTTTCAACAAAAGCTGGTGGGGAATCCAGACGATGACCGATAATGATAGCCGGGTAGCCGCCAAAAAAATTTGAGGCATCCAGGTTTTCTTTATAGGTCAGTTCTGGTTCTCTTCCGTCTTTCAGGTATGCTGTGGCTTTATTGTTGTCATGTTCCAACACCTCTTCCCGTAAAGGCCGCCAGGCATCTTCAAATTCTTGTTGCCTGTTTCCACCTTTCCAGGGTATTTCACGTATGGTAAACCGGTCTGTTTCATAGGTGTTTAGCATCCCTTGATGAACTGGGGGGAATACCTCCAGCAGAATGCCGTCTTCTTTCAGCTCGTCGGGTACGGAAAAAGCATAGCGGCCCAAAACATATTCCCGCGCGGGGCCATCATATTGCTTTGTAAGTTGTACAAAATTACTTAAGGCCAACCATCTGAAGACCAGTAAAAGGCCTACTGCGGCTACGCTGCCAAGGAATATTTTTAACTTCATACTTGCGCCTTTCATCCTGGCTTATTGCCGTGTGGCGATAGCCGGCAATTTGACTTATCTCCGCAAAAATTATCTTTTTTTCACCAGAATATAGCAGAAAAAAGGCCCGCCCAGCAAGGCGGTTATTACGGCCACGGGCAGTTCTATGCCGCCGGGCAGTATGGAACGGGCCAGCACGTCGGCCCAAAGCAGCAAGAGCCCCCCGGCCAGGGCGCTGTTCAGCAGCAGGGGGGCATGGGCCGGGCCTTGGACAAGGCGCACCAGATGCGGCACAATAAGGCCAATAAAGCCTATAATGCCGCAAACGGAAACACAGGCCGCGCTAAGGCAGCTGGCCGCCAGCAGCAGAACAAGGCGGGCCTTGCCGGCAGCCAGGCCAAGGCGGCGGGCTTCCTGATCGCCAAGGCTAAGGATGTCCAGTTCGCGGTGCATAAAAGGCAGGGGGGCAAGGCCAAGCAAAAAGGTGGGCAAAAACACCAGCAGGGCGGGCCAGGAACGGTTTTGCAGGCTGCCCATAATCCAAAAGACTATACCGCTTACAGATTCTTCATCCAGCGCCTTTACCAAAGAAATAAGGGCGGCCAAAAAGGCGGAAATAACCACCCCGGCAAGCACCAGGGCTTCACGGTTTAAAGGTTCCCGCCCCTGTGCGGCAAAGCCGGAAGCGGCCGCGCTGCCAAGGCCAAGCACGGCGAACAGGGCAAGGGCCGCCCCGCCAAGGGCGCAAAAGGGCAGCAGGGCGGCGCTTACGCCCAAACTTATGGCCAGGGCCGCGCCAAAGGCCGCCCCGCTGGAAACGCCAAGGGTGAAAGGGTCTGCCAGCGGGTTGCGCAAAATGCCTTGAAACACCACCCCGGCCAGGGCCAGCCCCGTGCCCGCGCCCAGGGCCAGCAACACCCTGGCCAGGCGCAGTTGCAGCACAATTACGGCGGCGCTTTCACCGTGGGCCGGTTCCGCCAGGTTTAGCGCGGCCAGCAGAATGTTCAACACTTCAGAAACAGGCAGTTTCACCTGCCCGATAAAGCAGGCCGCCAGCGCGGAAAGCAGCAGGGCCGGAAGAAGCAGAGCAAACAGCGCGCGGCTTTTACGGTTCATTGCGCGTCAGCTTTTACCAAGTTGGGATTTTTTTGCCATATAGACGGCCCGTTGTTCCGGCGGGAAGTGTTCAAGCGCGTAACGCAGCATGGTGCGCGGCATTATGTGGGCGTGCCGGTCAAGAAAATCAACAAGAAAGGCTTGCCCTTGCGGCTGTTTGGCGGCTTCACGCAGCAACCAGCCCACGGCCTTGTGCATAAGATCATGCGGGTGGGTCAAAAAGTGTTCCGCCACCTGTAGCAGGGGGGCAAAATTGTTGTGCTTGAAGGCGCCCCAGGTGGAAAGAACAGACACCCTTTCCACCCACAAACCGGGGAAGCGCGCCGGGCCGTTCAGGCGCGGACGGCGGGCCAGCATAAGGGCGTCCAGCAGGCCGGGCCACCCGGCATGTATTGCCGGGCCAAGCAGATCTTTGGCGGAAAGGTCTACCAAATCCCAGTTGTTCACGCCATCAAGGCAGGCCAGATAAAGGGTTGCGCAATCGGTGTAACCGGCGCTGCCCGGAGCTTGCGGCAGGGCGGCAAACGCGGCGCTTTCACGGCCTTTTTCAAACGCTTCTTGCCAGGGGAAATCAGGCGGGGTTTTTGTGGCGGCCCCGTTTGTTTTGCCGGTCTTGCCGGGTTTTCCGGCCCCGTTGCTCCGGTTGGCCCGACTGGCCTTATTTGCCAGATTGGCCTGATTCACCAGCAGGGCCAGCCCGGTAAGGCGTTCCTCATGCCAGGGGGATGCCATAAGCTGCGCAATTTGCGGCAGGCCAAGCTTGTCCTGATATTTGCGGGCCAGGGCGCGTAAGGGCGGGACTTTGCAACCAATGAACAAATCGCCTTCACCATAACCGCCGGGAATGGCTTTGAAAAAGCGGGCATGGTGGGCGGCAAATTCCGGGTTGCCGGCGGCGCGTATTTCCGCGCACAGTTCAGCGAGAGGAGTGGGCATAGTTGTAAAAGCTTAGGGCGCCGTAAATTGCCGCGCCCCAAAGGCCGCTGGAACGGTTGCCGATATGGTGGACAGGGATGCGGGCCAAAAGGTCGCCCTGCGTGTGGCTGTGCCGGAAGGATTCCGCAAAGGTCTTGTGCTGCAACAAGCCCGGCACGTAAGAAGCCAGGCCGCCGGTAACATATACCCCGCCCAGGGCCAAGGTATCCAGCGCGAAGTTGCGGCAGGAACGGCCATAAAAACGGGCCAGCCATTCCATAACCATTGGGTGTTGCGGCAACAGCGGGCTTATTTCCGAAGCGGGCAGGGCCTTGCCGGTGTGGTATAGAAACAGCCCTTCCAGCCCGGTCCCGCTTAAGACATTGTCGCCGACAAGCTCATTAACACCAAGTTTTTGTTGGAAAAAAGCTGCAAACGCCTGTTCAGCCGGGCCAATAAAGGGGAACACCGCATGGCCGCCCTCGCTGGGCAACACCCGAAAATCGCTTAGTTTTTCCCCTTTAAGCACCGTGGCCTTGCCCAGGCCTGTGCCCGCGCCTATAAGGGCTATGGGCTTGTTTTCAATTGGCTGGCCGGGCAACACCGCTTGCAGGTTCAATATATGCGGCAGCAAACAGGCATAGCCCTGGGCGACAAAATCATTCACCAGCCTTGCCCCGGCCCCGGAAAAAGCCTCAGAATAAAGCGCTTCTTCCGCGCTAAGGGGCCATGGTATGTTCGGGGCATGGCATATTTCATCATAAACCGGGGCGGGCACAGCCAGGGAAAGCATGGTGGGACGCGCCGGGTTTATAAGGGCGCGTTTGGCCTGATGCAAAAGTTCCGTAAGTGAATTGGCCTTTTGCGTGGGCAGCCATACTTCTTCAAGGCATTCGGCTACAGGCGATTTTTTAAGGGTTTTTGTCTGTTTTTGGGCCAGTTTGAACAGGCCGAAGCGGCTATGTGTGCCGCCTATGTCCGCGGCCAGCAGGTACAGAAATTTATTCAGCATAAGCGGGTGTGGAAGTTTTGGCCACTACCGGGTTGGGCAGTATGTTGGCCAGCATGGGTGTTTCAAATGCCCCTTCCGGGGTTTTCACAAGGGCCAGAATGTGGCGGCCAAATTCGTAGATAAATTGGGCATCCTGCCGGGTTGGCGCAATAATGTCGCCATTTTGGTTTACGGTTACAAAGGCGCGTATTTCCATTTCTCCGGCGGCAATGGCCCGGGCTGCTGCCGCCCTGGCGGCGGAAAGGCTTTGGGCCGGGTCGGCGTTTTCAACATTGCAAGAAGTAAACACCTTGCCGGTGGCCGTAAGCACGGCGGCCCCCATGGTGTTTTTGCTGTAGGGGGCATAGGCGGTAATGGTGGCTTCCCGCGCGGCCTTGATCATAACATCTTTTTCTTCTTCACTAAGTTCACGCACAAACCAGCGGCGGTATATGCGGTCATATTCCCCGCTGGCCACAACTTCCTTCATGCCGTCATTCACCAGGCGCAAAATGTCGCCCCGGTCGCGGTTTACGGCAAAGTGCATGTTCACCGTGCCGATTGGCGCGCCAACAGTGGTTATGGGGCCGTAATTCAGTTTATTTATATAGTAGTAGGTGGTTTTATCAAGCCCGCAGTAGGCGGCCACTTCATCATTATAAAGGGCGCGCACCCCGGCGGTTTTGGGCGGGTAGGGCTTTATGTTCACCCCGCCAAAGGCTTCAAGCACCTGCTGCTGGTATGAACCTTCATCAACGGAAACTGGCTGCCCGCGCAACAAGGCGGCGGAAGGCACCCGGTTGTATATTTTGGAAAAAAAACGAATTTGCAGGGGCAGGGTGGGCAGGGCGGAAAGGCCGAAGTTGCGGCGGCGCTGTTCCGTGCCAATTACGCCAGATGTGACATGGATGGCCCCGCTGGAAAGTTCAAGCGGCACCTTGTCCCAGTTCAGCGGGCGCATTATAAGGTTGGCCTTGCCGTTCAAGGCCGCGCTTAACAGTTCAATCTCAAAGCCCACGGGCTTTCCGCCGGCCTCTTCATAAGAAAAAGGAGGAAATTCACGGTCAAAACCGTAAACAACACGCGGCAGGCGGGCCAGGTCAGAGGCGTCCGCGCTAATGGCAATTTGCGGAGCCGCACAGGCAAGCAGCACCAGAAAAGAAAAAAAAGTTAATTTTTGTAAAGGTTTGATGTGCGACATTTCCAACCCTGTAATTCTTTTTTGTTTAACGCAAAGCCATAAGCACTTTAGGCTACCTGATACAATGGGTCAAGAGGGAAGATATTTTGTAAAAACTTATGTTTTTTTGCCTAAAAGCTATTGTTAGAAATTGGGAAGCATGATAGCTTCCAGCATTGTGAAGCGACGCAGGAAGGTCGCTTTGAACTTGAAATGTCTGTAATTTGGCGCTGTTAATGCGTCCAGGCTAGGAGGCTGTCAATGCGATTTTCTGTTGGTCTTGGAAACAATGATGTAGAAGAAAAATTGGCGAAGAACGGCGTTACTCGGCGTGATTTCTTGAAATTCTGTACAACTGTGGCGGTTGCTATGGGCCTTGGCCCCACATTCGCCCCGGAAGTTGCCAAAGCCCTTACCGGCGGCAAACGTCTGCCCGTGGTATATTTGCACGGCGCGGAATGTACAGGGTGTTCCGAATCTCTTCTGCGGGCCAACTTCCCGCAGGCTGACGGCAGCAAAATCACCATTGAATCACTTATTCTGACCACCATCTCGTTGGAATACCATGAAACGCTCATGGCCGCGGCCGGTACCGCCGCTGAAGACGCCCTGCACAAAGCTGTTGAATCTCCCGATGGCTTCGTGTGCATAGTTGAAGGCGCCATTCCCACCGCCATGAATGGTATGTACGGCTACATAGGCGGCCATACCATGCTTGATATATTCAGCCGCGTAGTGCCCAAGGCCAAGGCTGTTATCGCTTATGGCACCTGCGCCGCTTACGGCGGCGTGCAGGCCGCTTCTCCCAACCCCACCGGCGCAAAGGGCATTAATGAAGCCCTGGGCCATTTGGGCGTGAATGCCATAAACATTCCCGGCTGCCCGCCCAACCCCTACAACCTGGTTGCCACCATAGTTTCTTTGCTTGGCGGCAAAATGCCGGAACTTGACAGCCTTAACCGCCCGTTGGCGCAGTTCGGCAAGACCGTGCACGACCAGTGTGAACGCCGCAAGTATTTTGACCAGGGCAAGTTCGCCACCTCCTTCGGTTCACAGGAAGCCCGCGACGGCTGGTGTCTTTACAAGCTGGGCTGCAAAGGCCCCGCTACCTATAACAACTGTCCGCTTGTCAAGTTTAACGATGTAAGCTGGCCTGTACAGGCCGGGCACCCTTGCATAGGCTGCAGCCAACCAAACTTCTGGGATACACTCAGCCCCTTCTATCAGGACTAAGCCAGACTTTTGTTACGTTGTGAAAATGTAAGTGACTTTTTAAGGAGAAAAAAACAATGGCTGAAATTAAAAAAACGCCACAAAGCACATATAACGGTCAAGTTGTCGTTGACCCGCTTACCCGTATTGAGGGCCACCTGCGTATTGAGGTGGAAGTTGAAAACGGCATAATCAAAGACGCGCGCAGCAGCGCCACCCTTTTCCGCGGTATTGAAATGATCCTTAAAGGACGTGACCCGCGTGATGCCCAGCACTTCACCCAGCGCGCCTGCGGCGTATGTACGCTTACCCACGCCATGGCCAGCGTTCGCGCGGTTGATGACGCCATTGGCGTAAAAATTCCGAAAAACGCTTCCCTTATCCGTAACATTGTGCTGGGCGCGCAGCTTATGCACGACCACATTGTGCACTTTTACGGCCTGCATGCCCTTGACTTTGTTGACGTGGTTTCCGCTATCAGCGCTGACCCGGCCAAAGCCGCGAAACTGGCCTCTGAGCGTTCCGCCCGTCCGGCCAAAGCTGAAGACTTCAAGGCTGTGCAAGACACCTTGAAAACCTATGTGGATAGCGGCCAGCTTGGCCCCTTCACCAATGCCTACTTCCTTGGCGGGCACCCGGCCTATTATCTGCCGCCTGAAGTAAACCTTATTGCCACGGCCCACTACCTTGAAGCCCTGCGCCTGCAAATCAAGGCAGCCAGAGCAACAGCGGTGTTCGGCGGCAAAAACCCGCACCCGCAATTCCTGGTAGCCGGCGGCGTAAGCTGTTATGAAGCCATGACCGACAAGGCCATTGCCGAGTTTGCCGCCCTGTACAAGGAAACAAAAGACTTTATTGACCAGGTGTACATTCCCGACCTTCTGCTGGTTGCGGAATATTATAAAGACTGGGCTGCCTTTGGCGGCACCAAAAACTTCATTGCCTGCGGTGAATACCCCACCAATGAAGCCAGCCTTGACAGCCGTCACCTGCCCCCGGGCGTTATCTGGGATCGCGCTATCGGCGATGTCAAACCCCTTGAGCTTGACAAAATCAACGAACACGTCCGCCACAGCTGGTATGAAGGCGCGGAAGCCAGACACCCCTACAAGGGCGTTACCGAACCCAAGTTCACAGCTGCGAATGACAAAGACCGTTATTCCTGGTCCAAGGCCCCGCGTTATGACAACAAAGCTGTGGAAACCGGCCCCCTGGCTCAGGTTCTGGTGGCTTACGGCAAGGGCCATGCGGAAACCAAAAAGCTGGTTGACCATGTGCTGGGCGCCCTTGGCGTTGGGCCGGAAGCGTTGTTCTCCACCCTGGGCCGCACAGCTGCCCGCGGCGTACACGCCCTGGTTGTTACCAAGCACGTTGGCGAAATGCTTGAAGCCTTTAAGGAAAACGTGGCCAAGGGCGACAAGAAAATTGTGGAAGAATACCAAATGCCCAAAAGCGCCGAAGGCGTGGGCTTTGTCAACGCCCCGCGCGGCGCTCTCAGCCACTGGATTCGCATTGAAGACTACAAGATTGAAAACTTCCAGCTTGTGGTGCCCACCACCTGGAACTTTGGCCCGCGTTGCGCCAATAACATCATGGGCCCCATTGAAGAAGCCCTTATCGGCACCCCGATTGCCGACCCGGCCCGCCCGGTGGAAATTCTGCGTACCGTACACTCCTTTGACCCCTGCCTGGCCTGCGCCGTGCACGTCATTGACCCGAAAACCAATGAAGAACACGTCTTTCAGGTTCTGTAACCTGTAAGAGACTAACGCTTGATGGCCCCCGAAGGAAACTTCGGGGGCCATTTTTTTGCCTATAACGGCAAAGCAATCTCTCTTTGCTTTTTTGCGAAATTGCTATGCAAGAATATACGCCCGATTCATTGTATACACCGCAATGTTATTCGAGAAAGAAAATATATGTCTCTTCCCTGTTATGCTTATGCGTAACGAGCCATTCAGAATACCGTCTTTTGAATTCTTTTAACTCGGCTTTTGACATGGAGGCTGAAATTTCTTTTATTTTTTGTGTGCATAACTGATTAATTTCAAATGAAAGTTTTGCATCTTTGCTCGCAAGAGACAGCCATTTCAACGCTTCAGCAGTGTCTCTATGAACAAGTTTTCCGTCATCATAAATATAACCCAATGAATGTTGCGCATAAATATTACCGCTATCCGCCGCCTTGTGCAGCCATGCCATTCCGCGGGAAATATCTTCAGGGGGCGGTTCTGTTCCGTACTCTCTGTCGCCTCTGACAAGCACCTCGCCAAGCCCGTATTGCCCGCTTACGGAGCCTTTTTCCGCAGCTTTTTCAAACCAGTAAATCGCTTTTTTTCTATCAAGGGCATGGTGATATAAAAAGCCTAGCTCAAGCATAGCGGGAATGTACCCCTGGTTCCCCGCTTGCCTGTACCAGTACAGGCCACGTTGTTTGTTAACTTTAATCTGTTGGAACGCCATTCCACGCCCAAAATAGCTTTCTCCCAGCTTACATTGAGCTTGAATATCGCCGGATAACGCCTGCCCCTCCAACTGTTTTATTTCATCATTCCAGCGTATTTGATTTTTTGCTTCTTGCGACCCATGATTTGCCGCCATGTTGAACCAATAGAAAGCCTTTTCTCTATTAGGCAGATAGTCTTCCGGCGCTACGCCTTGAACCTCGTAATACCATCCTATCTGGAGCTGCGCATTGACATCTCCGCCCAAAGCTCGTTTTTCCACTTCAGGAATGTCAAAATCAAGTTCAAGGAATTCGTATAGCGGAACAGAATTGCTTTTGTTTTCACCGGAGGCCGGTTCGGCGATCTGCGCAAAACCAATTTGTGAGCAAAGTAAAATTATGGCGATACATGCCGCGTATACTTTGTGAGAAGCAGTTTTCTTCTGTAATTTTAAAATAAAATGCAACATGATATACCTTGCCCGCAATCAACACCTAACCGGGGGCGCTTTACGGCTGTAGTGAATAATCTTGAACCGTCCTTATGGCAAGGTTGATTGGTCATTGAGTGTATTAGTTATAAATTGGGTAAGTTTGCCGTCCTTGATATAAAAAGTCAGGCCTTGCACTTTTTGACCATCAACTGTCTGTGGTGGTTCCAGAAAGGCGAATACAGTCATTGTTTTTTTCTTCATTCTTGTTATCTATAAAGCATCAGGTTGGGGTGGTATTTTTCCAGGTCTTTTTTTGAAAGCTCGGTAAGTACAATCGCTTTTGCCTGCTCTATTTCATTTTTCGTAAAAGAATGTGTTCTGCCAACAAGCTCTGAACGCAAATCATATTGTTCTGCCACAATAAAATTTAATTTTGCCTTTTGCGGAAAAATGTGTATGTCAGTGCTTATTGCATCTTCAGCCATGATCATTTCCATCCTTCACAGTGATTATCATATATTCCGGTTGAAATTAAGTAACTATGGGTAGCTGTTATATAGCACCGGGCCGCAGGCGAATGGAGTTTCTTATGGCTTCCCATACTGCTATGGCTTCTTCGTCTGAATTAAAGCCGTTGCCGGCCTCATAAGTTGAAGGCGGCGTTATTTTATATTCGGTTGGGCTGATATCTTTTCCAAAATCTTCATCCGTATCGTATCTGCTTAACGAAAAGATGCGTAGTTCAAGAGCGGGGTAAGCCACATTTTTACCCTTGGCCGGGGCATTCATAAAAAAGTTATATTCACGGCGGCCTTCTTTGGTCTCTGCTGCACCCAACTCTTGCGCTTTAATGCCTTGCAAATCGCAATCACCTTGTATTAATACATCAAAACGCTTTTTTATAGCCTTTATTTTACCTTTTGCTTCCGGGTCATCAAACATGAATTCCTCATCGTTACTCCAACAAATAGTCTCAAAATATAAAGCAATGCCTGGATAGTTTGGTATTCTGATATTAAGTGTGGCCTGTTCAGACCATGCAAGTTCTCCATTTTTATTGGCCAGTCCGCCCGGTATGGCCAAACCCGGCTCATTTGGAACAGGCGCATCGGGGGCACGGCTATATATAGTTTTAGCCAAGGCCGTTACAAAATCGCGCCATTTTTCCAGATTATCGTCGCCAACTTCAATGTCATAACGGAACACTGTATTGTGGTCATTCTGAGCAATAAAATAGCAAGAAATTATAGCGGTTGCAGTAATATGCGGTTCTGTATAATAAACAATCGCTATTCCGCCGCCTTCCAATTGGTGGCTTGCTATAAATTGTGACCCCGGAAGTTTTTCATGCTTGGTTGCTTTATAGGCTGCTATTCGTTTTTGCGCTTCAGACATCGCCTTTGTTTTATTAAGATTTGCCTGCAAGAAGAGATTGTTCTGTTCTATACCGGCGCGGTATTTTGTTCTGGCGTTTGGGGGCAGATCTATAAGGTATCTGCCAACGCAGTGTGTTTTCCAGCTTGTGGTATCTACGGCGGCTCCTTGGGAAATTGAAATATTGCTGAAAATAAAAAAGCAAATTGAGCAAAAAAGTGTCAGAATCACAAAACATTTTCTAGCCAAGTATTTACTGCACATAGTTTATCCTTTTAGTCTTTGTCAGGAATATTTTTTATTAATTTACTAGCCGCCGCCAATTATTCTTCATCTTCCTCAAATGAGTTTGTTCTGTCTTTGCAACTAAGTTCCGCTGCATTCAGGCGTTGCTCGTAAGGAATATCGCGTTTGGGGTCATAACGTGCAACACTAAAAAAAAATTGTTTTGGGTCGTTTTTGACGTATACATAATTAAATACACTAACCAGGTATTGTTTGCCTTTATAGGATGTAAGTGTTTGGAAAACATGGTTATGAATGATAGCATATTCTTCCGTTATAGTTGTATAGGCGTAATGCAAGGAATCATACCAGTAGGCTTTACCGGTAAGCATAATAGCCACTTCCTCTGCGTCTTCTTCATATCCGTCAAATTTACTCATACCAAATTGTAAAGCTTTTTCTTTTGGAAAAGGAAGTGGGTTTTTGCGAACTAAAATCATTTCTGAGCAGTTATAGGCATACTCCCCTGATTCCACATATTTCGTGGCATCAGTGGTAACGCCATTGACTACGGTGATATATTTTCTATGCGTGCGGTTATTCAATATAAATATTGATGTCGCGACAAGTAATAGTGTAAAAATGATAACAGCACGTTTTTTATGCATAATTTTTTCTGATGTTCAATTTGTTTCGGCCCGGCATAACATTGGTTCCAGCCTTCAATAATTGCAAGTATAATTTGTTTTCTTGTACATGAAAATAAACCGTCTGTCATTCCCCAATTATAACCCAAGGACGGGAAATTTCTGAGTATTTTAGGGGGGTGGCCGGGGCGTTGCCCGCAAAGCGCCGGAATGTCGCCTGCGCGACGGACAATGCCAGCTTTTTTGATAGCGTGGTTGCAGAAAATTTGTTATAGCAGCCTCACCTTTATTGAATAAAATTCTAACCTGGAGTTGTTATGCCCTCTGCTATGCAAAAACCTCTCAAGATAGCCCTGGCCGGTTTCGGCACTGTGGGCGGCGGTCTGGTGCAGCTTTTGGCGGAAAATGCCGAACTTGTTCAACGGCGTTGCGGGCGAACTATTCAGATTAAATCCATTTTGGTGCGTGACCTGAACAAACCCCGTTCCTGGCCCTTGCCGGAAGGGGCGGTGTTGACAGACAAGCCGGAAGAACTGTTGCAAGACCCGGAAATTGACGTGGTTGTAGAACTTATAGGCGGGCTGGATTCCGCAAAGCGCATTATTTTGCAAGCGCTGGAAGCCGGCCGCCATGTGGTTACCGCCAACAAGGCCCTGCTGGCTGAAGACGGCGCGGAAATATTCGCCCTGGCCGCCCGCAAGGGCCTGCACCTGGCCTATGAGGCCAGCGTATGCGGCGGCATACCCATTATCCAGACCCTGCGTGAAGGCCTGGCCGCCAATAATGTGCACAGCCTTTCCGGCATTTTGAACGGCACCAGCAACTACATTCTTTCCGCCATGACAACAGAGGGCCTGAGCTTTGAAAAGGCCCTGAAACAGGCGCAGGAACTTGGCTTCGCAGAGGCCGACCCCACCCTGGATATTGAAGGCTTTGACGCGGCCCACAAACTGGCCCTGCTTATCCGCCTGGCCTGGGGCGTGGATTACCCCTTCCACAAACTGCCGGTGCGCGGCATAAGTTCCGTAGCGCCGGAAGATATTCAGTTTGCGCGTGAATTTGGCTATAATATCAAGCTGCTGGGCCAGGCCCGCATGGTCAGGGATGAAAACGGCCAGGCCAGGCTGGAAGCGGGCGTGTTCCCCACCCTGGTGCCTAAAAACTTTTTGCTGGCCAAGGTGGGGCATTCCTACAACGCGGTGCGCATTGAAGGTAACGCGGTCGGGCCGGTATTTTTGCACGGGCGCGGGGCCGGGGCCTTGCCCACGGCGTCCGCCGTGGCGGCGGATTTGCTGCGCATTGCGCGCGGCCAGCAGGTTGATAACAGCGGGTTTGTCAACA
This sequence comes from Desulfovibrionaceae bacterium, assembly GCA_031552315.1. Lineage (GTDB taxonomy): Bacteria > Desulfobacterota > Desulfovibrionia > Desulfovibrionales > Desulfovibrionaceae > JAVBMP01. The sequence goes on from JAVBMP010000153.1 coordinate 24,836, forward strand.
ATGATTTACCCCTGGCGGAAATTCTGCCGCCGGAACAATCCACCAGTTGTTATTACTGCCGCATGATGGTGCCGGACCGCCCCGGCGTGCTGCGCGATGTGGCCGCTGCGCTGGCCGATCATGATATTTCCATTGCCCAGGCCTTGCAAAAAGGGCAAACGGACATTGTGCCCCTTATGTTCATGACGCATGATGCCCGGGCGGACAACGTGGCCGCCGCCCTGAAGCGCATTCAGGCCCAGGGCTTTTTGTGCGCGGAACCGTCATTTTACCGGGTTTTGCCCCAGTCCGGGCACGAGTGATGCGCAGCCGCGACCTTGGACTTGTGCCGTATAAAGAAGCGGAAGCCCTGCAATACCAGCTTGTTGAAGATGTTGCCGCCGGGGCGGAAGATATAATTCTGTTGCTGGAACATCCGCCGGTAATAACTTTTGGGCGCAATGGCGGGGAAGAGTTCCTGCTGGGACGTGAGGCGGATTTGCAAAGCCGTGGGGTGGAACTGGTAAAAAGCACCCGGGGCGGCAAAATAACCTGCCATTACCCCGGCCAACTGGTGCTTTACCCCATAATAAACCTTACCCGCTGGAACAAGGCGCCTTGCCCGCTGGAACAGCGCGGCCTGCGCGGCTTTTATTGGGGCATGGAAGAGGCTGTCATTCTTGCCCTGGCGCATTTTGGCCTGCAAACCGGCAGGCGGGAAGGCTTCCCCGGGGTATGGGTGGAACGCCGCAAAATTTGCTCCATAGGCACGGCGGTGCGCCACAGCACAACGTATCACGGGCTGGCTTTGAATGTGGCGGCGGATACATCTTTGTTCAATTCAATAACGCTTTGCGGCCTGCCGGATGCGGTGCCGACCTCGCTTTGCGGCGAATTGGGGCGTGAAATAACGGTTCAAGAGGTCAAAAATGTGCTTGAAAAACAATTCTTGCGGCTCTTCAGCGACTATGCCGGGTGAAAACGAAACCCTGTCTGAAGAAGCAAACGCCGCTTGCGGTGAAGAAATTTGGAAAACGCCGGAACTGGCAATAAAACACGGGGAAGACCAGCGCAACGGCCCCTTGCGTCTGCCGCCCTGGCTGCGCGTGCAATTGCCAAAATCCCCGGTTTACAGCGGCACGGTAAACCTGTTGCAAGACCTGCGTTTGAATACCGTCTGCCAGGGGGCGCGTTGCCCCAACCAGTTTGAATGTTTTGGGCACGGCACCGCGACTTTTTTGATTTTGGGCGCCAACTGCACCCGCAATTGCGCCTTTTGCAACATCGGCCTTGGCAAGGCGGAAGCTGTGGACACCGATGAACCGGCCCGCCTGGCCGAAGCGGTGGCCCGCATGAAACTGAAGCACGTTGTCGTAACTTCCGTCACCCGCGACGACCTGCCGGATGGCGGGGCCGGACACTTCGCCGCCACGGTGCGGGCCATTCGCGCCCGGCGGCCGGAAGCGAAAATTGAACTGCTTATACCGGACTTTCGCGGCAGCGCGGATGCCCTGAACCTGGTCATTGCCGAGGCCCCGGATATTATCAACCATAATCTGGAAACCCCGCCCAACCATTACAAGCGCATCCGCCCGCAAGCCAATTACGCGCAAAGTCTTGAGCTGTTGCAACGCGTGAAGCGCAGCGGCCTGGTTTCCAAAAGCGGCTTCATGATTGGGCTGGGCGAGACAGATGAAGAGGTGCGCGGGGTGCTGCAAGACCTGGCCGCCATTGATTGCGATATTGTAACCATTGGGCAGTATCTTAGCCCATCACGCAAGCATATGCCCGCGCAACGCTACGCGCACCCGGATACCTTTGCGGAATACGCCGTATGGGCTAGGGAACTTGGCATAAAACAGATTTTTTCCGCGCCCTTGGCGCGAAGCAGTTACCACGCGGAAATGGTGGCGGAGTTTTAGCCGGTTAAGACCAGGTGGGGAATAATGCCTCCGGCGGGGGGGGGGGGGGGGGGGGGGGGGCCCCGCCGGGCGGGGGGGGAGCACCCCCACCCCCCCCCACGACCCAGAGCGGTGGGGGGGCGAAGAAGGGAGCCGCGAAGACGGGACGCGAAGAAAGACGGCGCGAACG
>JAVBMP010000042.1:0-3067 GCA_031552315.1 Desulfovibrionaceae bacterium
AAATAGTCGCAGGCGAGCTTTGCTCGCCGTTAAGCGACTATTTCAAGCGTAAACCACTCTAGAAGGTGTAGCGCACGCCAAGGGCAAACTGGTGCTGGTACAGGTTCTTGGTTTTGGCATGAAATTCCATGCCGGGTTCAGTATATTTGCCACTTTTGACGGAGCCAAGGCCCACAAAGCGGTAGCCAAGGTCTACTGTCCAGTTCTGGGTAAGGTCAAAGCCAACGCCGGCGCCAACATTCCAGGCAAAGTTGGTTGTTGTTTTGGAAGAGCCTGAACCGCTTTCAAAGTCGGTAGGGTCGTTAATATCATAGCCGTAGAAGCTGAACTTGCTGCTTATAAAGCCCAAGCCAAGGCCGGCGCCTACATACGGGGTAACTATGGTGCCGGTATCGATGTCAAAATAGGCGTTCACAAACAGGGTCTGTATGCCGATGGTCTGCTTGTTGCTTGCATCCCAGGTTCCATTATCAGCAACTTCATGGTACTTGCCTTTGGCATCGGAGAAAATGGCATATTCCAGTTCCGCGCGCAGGGGCACATTGAACTTGGGGGCAAAATCGTAACCAACGGCAATGGAACCGCCAAAGGCGTCGTCAGTTTTGCTGCCAAAAGACTTACTTTCAGACTCGGTCGGATCGACCAGATCCGTATAATAACCTTTAATGCTCTCCATCTGGGTAAGGCCGTAAACAAATTTGGGGGCAACATACACCCCAACCTGATCAGCCGCCATGGCAAACACCGGAAGAGACAAAACCGCGAGCATTGTGGCAATGCCAAGAATACGTTTCATAACACATCCTCACAAAAAAGTTGATAAAAATTAATGAATACCCATTGACGCCAATATAAAAACCGCGCTCCATGATGAAGCGCAAGCCTTACGCAATAAAATATGCCACAACGTATTTCCATAATTCGGAATGTTAAGCAAAAATATTCCATAATAAACATTTTCTTTTATATTTTATGGAAGCGGTTACGCCTTGAGGCCGTTGCACAATGAGAATTTTTGTTCTTTTACAAGGAGTGCCCATATCCCGTAGTTCCGTGCGGAGGGAGTATATTCAAGCATATATGACCTTCGCGCGGGATGAAGCACGACGCAGTAAAAGGGCAAAAAGGCCATTGTGCAATGGCCTCGAAGCGGTTACGCCTTGAACTTTGCCTGAAACACGCCGCGTTTGACGCAATAAAAAACAGGCCCCGGAAGCGTGCTGCTTCCGGGGCCTGAATATTTTAATCTGCCTAATTATTTAAGCGGCCTAATTATTTAAGCGGGTGGGTTATTTGCCTTCATCTTCAGCCGGGATGCTGGACGGGTTGATAACCGTTACAATGGAGAAGTTCACATCGTAATGGGGGCGCACGCCTTCCGGCATGGTAAGGTCGGCAATGCGCAGGCCCTGGTCAAGGGCAAGGTCGGAAATATCCACGGTGATCTTGCTGGGCAGGGAAAGGGGTTTGCTCCAGATCTGGATTTTTTCACGGTAAATTTCCAGTTTGCCGCCAAGCTTGGTGCCTTTGGCGGTGCCGACAAATTCCAGCGGCACTGTAATTTTGAGTTCTTTATCAAGATCCACGCCGAAAAAGTCAACGTGCTGCATGCGGTTTTTAACCGGGTAGTATTCAATATCCCAGATAAGGGCGGGGAAGACGCTTATAGCGCCGTTTTCTTCAACTTCCACATTAAACACGGTGGTGCGGCCAACCTGGCTGAACACCTTGCTCAATTCCCTTTCTACAACCTGCACGGGTATGCTGTCGCCCTTGCAGCTATAAAAAATGGCGGGGATAATGCCTTCCGCACGCAAGCGGCGGGCATTGCCCTTGCCTTTGCTGTCACGTTTTTGCACGCGCAAATTCACAAATTCTGACATCTTGTTTCTCCTTTTTAATCCTCAGCCATGACCTTGGCCGTTGCTGACGGAGCGAGCAGGCATTGACTGCCTAGACAAAAAGCACGCTGACGGAGGACTCTGTGTGGGTGTTATAAATAGCCTTGGCAACAAGCCCGGCTACTGAAAGAACTTTGATTTTGGAGCAGCTGGCGCACTTTTCCGCCGCCGGTATGGTATCTGTAACCACAACCTGAGAAAAAGCGGAATTGCCCAGACGTTCAACCGCCGGGCCGGAAAGCACGGCGTGGGTGGCACAGGCCATGACCTCACGCGCCCCGTGTTTTATAAGCACATCGGCCCCGGCCACAATGGTGCCGGCGGTGTCTATCATGTCGTCAACCAGCACGGCGCGTTTGCCCTGCACATCGCCAATGACATGCATGGCGGAAGCCTGATTGGGCTTGTCGCGGCGCTTGTCTATAATGGCCAGGCCAACGCCCAGGCGTTTGGCATAGGCGCGGGCGCGTTCAACGCCGCCGGCGTCCGGCGAGACTATAATGGTATTTTCAAGGTCGCCCAGGGTGCGCAAGTAATCAAGCATAACCGGCGCGGCGTAAAGGTTGTCTACCGGCGCGTTGAAAAAGCCCTGCAACTGGCCGGCGTGCAGGTCAACAGTAATAAGGCGGTGCATGCCGGCGGCAATAAGAAAATCGGCCACCAGCTTGGCGCTTATGGGCGTGCGGGGCAGCACCTTGCGGTCTTGCCGGGCATAGCCGTAATAGGGCATTACAGCGGTAACGCGGCCCGCGCTGGCCCGCTTCAGGGCGTCCAGCATAAGGCAAAGCTGCATAAGGTTGAAGTTTACAGGAGAACAGGTTGGCTGCACAACAAAAACGTCATCCCCGCGCACGTTGTCGCCTATTTCAACGCGAATTTCTCCATCGCTGAAGGTTTCAAGCAAGGTGGGGGTGCGGTCGCAACCAAGGTGGGAACAAATGGAATCAACCAGGGCGGAATTGGCAGTGCCGCCAAGAATTTTCATATTACCCGGCATAAGTTTTCCCGTAAGATCAATTCGTAAAAGTAATTGAAGCTTGCCTGGCATAACCAGGCAAGCCCCGTGGAAAAATGGCAGGGGTGGAAGGACTCGAACCCACGAGTGTCTGAACCAAAATCAGATGCCTTACCAACTTGGCGACACCCCTGCAGGGAAGCTTTGCAAA
>JAVBMP010000162.1:0-18932 GCA_031552315.1 Desulfovibrionaceae bacterium
ATGGCCTTTTTGCCCTTTTACTGCGTCGTGCTTCGTCCCGCGCGAAGGTCATATATGCTTGAATATACTCCCTCCGCACGGAACTACGGGATAGGGGCACTCCTTGTAAAAGAACAAAAATTCTCATTGTGCAATGGCCTCTAATGGTATACAATCCTGCATTGTTGGCAAACCGCATGGGCCGCCTTGCCGCCCGTGCCAATCATCCCGCCAATCACCCCGTTGACCGCCACAAGGAAATATGTAATGAGCGCCCTGCTTCCCCCGCATGAACCACTGCGCCGCGCCGCGGCCTGGGTTTCTGCCATGCGCAAGGAAAAAGAGGATGCCCGGCCAGGCGCTTCAAACGCCCCGGCCGTCCTGCGCGCCCTGGTTGATGAAGCCTGTATGCGCTTTGATTTAAGCCCAAATGACAGCGCCCTGCTTATAGACCTATTTTTTAACAAGGCTACCGCAAGCCAACCTGAAAGCTGAACATGCCCGGCAAGTTACAACGCTATATATTTTATGAGATGGCGCGCAATTTTTTAGTCTGCTCCTTTTTCTTCTTGGGGCTGATTCTTATTGGGCGCGGCCTGCAATTAAGCCAGGAACTGGTCAAGCTTGGCGTCACGCTAAAAGACGCCGGCCTGCTTTTTGCCTACATGTCGCCCATGTTTTTGCTTATTGTGCTGCCCATGGCCGCCATGGTAGCCATTTTCCTTACCTTTTTGCGCCTTGCCTCGGACAGGGAACTGGTGGCCCTGAAGTCCGGCGGGGTAAGCCTTTACCAGCTTTTGCCCGCCACTCTGGTTTTTGCCGCCCTGTGTACCGGGCTTACCTTTTATATTTCCATTTCCGGGGTATCCTGGGGGATGAACAGCTTTAAAAGCACTTTGCTGGAAATTGTGCAAACCCGTGCCAGGGTGAATGTTCAACCCGGCGTATTCAATCAGGATATTTTTGGCCTTACGCTTTTTGCCCGCAAGGTTGACCCGGAAACGGGGCACATGCAGCAGGTTATTTTTGAAGATACCAAACTGGGCAACAGCCAGGACACCGCGCCGGAAAAAATGACCCGCACCACTTTTTTGGCCCCGGAAGGCGACATTATTACCGATGAAAGCCGGGGCGAGCTTGTCTTCAAGCTGAAAAACGGGCAAATTTACCGTTTTTCAGACGACCAGCTTAGCGTGTTGCGCTTTGCCGAATACAGCATACGCCTTAGCCTTGGCGCGCTTTTTTCAGATGGCCTTGCCGCCGGGGAAACAAGGCCAAAAGAAATGAGCTGGCATGAACTGTTGGACATTCGTGACAACCAGCCGGAACACAAGTTTTACAACAAATGTATGGTGGAAATTCAAAAACGCCTTACCCTGCCTGTGGCCTGCCTGGTGCTGGGCATATTTTCCTTGCCGCTGGCCTGTAGTTTTGAAGGCACGCGCCAGCAATTCGGGCTGCTTATAGCCCTTTTGATGTTCCTTACCTATTATGGCCTGCTTTCCTTTGCCATGTCTTTGGGGGAATCCGGCAAGGTAAACCCGGCCATAGGCATGTGGGTTCCCAACATTTTGTTTTTTGTGGCAGGCATGGCGGGCATACACCTGGCCGCGCATGAACGCACCCTGAACTTGCCAAAACTGAACAAAGACGCCATCTTGCGCCTTGTGACCGGAAGGCGGCAAAAATGAGCCTGCTTACCCGTTACCTTACAAAAAACAATATCTTCCTGCTGCTTTGCATGCTGGGAAGCGGCATTGGCATTTACCTGCTGGTAGATATTTTTGAGCGCATGGACAATTTTTTGGGTTCAAGCATCGGCATGGGCACGGTGTTGCTTTATTTCATTTTCAAACTGCCCAGCATAGTTTCTCAAATATTGCCGGCCATTTTCCTGCTCTCTCTGGTCATACAATTTTGCCTTATGGATAAAAAGCGAGAACTTACCGCCCTGCAGGCCGGCGGGGTAACACCCTGGGTGTTTGTGCGCTTCGCCATTATTTACGGGCTGGTATGGTCGCTTTTGCAACTGGGCTTTTCACAGGTGCTTGGGGTAAGCGGTGAAGCGGCCTCGCAGGCCATATGGAAGGAAGAGGTGCAAAAACGTTCACCAGACAAACCCATAGAAGGCATCTGGTTTACAGAAAAAAATTATCTGGTGCACATAGGCAAGGCCCTGCCGCGTTCCGGCACAGGTGAAGATTTGCTGGTTTACCGCCTGTCGCCGGATGGCATGCGGGTGGAAGAAATTATACGGGCTGAACACTTTTATATTACCCAAAACGGTTCAAGCGCCCTGTCCAGGCTGCCGGATATGCCGGAAGAAGCCCTTAAGGCCGCGCAAGAGGCGGACGCGCAAGGCAGGCATTACTGGCTGCTTTACAAGGGCAGCAATGTAAACACATCGCGCTTTTCCAACGAGCCCTTCACCACGCTGGCCCTGCCTTTTCGGCAGGATATAAGCGCCTTTGTGGACGCCCAGATGCAAAGCAACAAAAGCGCCCCCATTTCCGCCATGAAGCTTTATGAAACAATAACGCGCCTGGAACATGCCGGGTCAAATGTGGAAGGGCTGCTCACGCGTTTCCATTCCACCTTCGCCTATGCCTTTTCTCTGCTGGTCATGAGCCTTCTGAGCATTGCCATAACCCAGCGCACAACCAACCTTTATCTGGCTTCCTGCTACGCCCTGCTGCTTACTTTCGCCTTTTATGTGGTGAACACCTTCAGCGGCACCCTGGGCACAAACGGTAAAATACCCCCGCTTATAGCCGCCTGGGTGGCGGATCTGGCCTTTTTCCTTCTGGCCGTGGTCTACCTGTTGCAACGGGCGATAAAAGACCGTCAAAGAACCCGGCGCGTCAACCCGGTCAGCTAAAAAAACATATGTCCGAACACACCACAGAGCTGAAAAGCTATCTGCGCTTCTTCCTGTTCGCCCTGCTGCTTCTTTTGCTCTTCCGGGCCGCTTTCTGGCTGTTTCTGGCTATTGGTCAAGATGCCCCGGACCCTTTGGGGCCGGAGTTTTTGAAGGCATTTTATATAGGCCTGCGCTTTGATGCCCGCCTGGCCGCCCTTTTTACCCTGCCTTTGGGCCTGCTGGTTTTTATTCCGCAAACCGGGCGGCGTCTGCATTGTTTTGCCCGCGCGGTTTTTTGGGTATATTTCCCCCTGTTTTTTCTGCTGGCCGGGCTTTACGCGCTGGATGCGGGCTTTTACCTTTACCTGGGGCAGCGCCTTAATTCCACAGTCCTGGAGCTGATGCAGGATACCGGCGCATCCTTGCGCATGGTGTGGGAAAGTTACCCGGTTGTGCCGCTTTTTCTGGCCGGGCTGGCCCTTGGCCTGCTGTGCGCCATGTTCTTTTACCGCGCGGCGGCCCGGCCCATAATTTACCCAAGTTCCACCCGCCGCCGCATTCTGAACATTGGCGCGGCCTTTCTGCTGTTTGCCTGGGCGGTTTACGGCCAGCTGGACATAAGCCTTTTCCCCCTGCGCTGGAGCAACGCCTATTTCAGCTCCAACCAGCAGGTGACGGCCCTGGCCCTTAACCCGGCGCAAAACCTGTATGATACCGGCCGGGTGCCCAACAGCCCGTCCTATAATATGGAACGCCTGCTGGCGGATTACACCCTGCTGGCCTCCTACCTGGGCGTAAAGGAAAATGAACGGAAAAACCTGAACCTTGCCAGAAGCGTTGCCGCAAAGCCCAACCCGGCAGCGCCCCGCCCCAATATTGTCATTATTGTAATGGAATCTCTTGCCTACCCCAAAACGTCTTTCGCGCCCGGACTAACGCCAGGCCCGGCACTTGGCCAGACGCCCGGCCTGGCACTTGGCCAGACGCCAGGCCTGGCACCGGGCCTGACCCCAGATGCCGGCAGCCCGCCGGACACCGGGCCAACCCCGTTTTTGCGTGAACTCGCGGCGGAATCCGCCCTGTATCACCGCTTTTTCGCCAACACGCGCACCACTGCCCGGGCCATGTTCACGCTTATTACCGGCATACCGGACGTAAGCCAAAGCAGTACCGGCACCCGCAACCCCTTTGCGGCAGATCAGCGCCTTTTGGGTGAGGAGTTCGCCGGTTACAAAAAGTTTTACATGACAGGCGGCAGCGCCAGTTGGGCCAACCTGCGCGCCCTGCTTTCACACAATATAAGCGCGCTGAATGTTTTGGAAGAAAAGGACTGGCACGCCCCAAAAGTAAACCTGTGGGGCATTTCTGATCTTGACCTGTTCCGTGGGGCAAACCGGGCGCTTGCCAAAGAAAGTGAACCATTTTGGGCAATTATTCAGACAGGGGCCTTCCACCGGCCTTACACCATATCAGATGAAAAAGGCTTCAACAAAAAAACGCTGGATGAAAAAACCAAAGAACATTACGGTTTTATAAGCGAACAGGAATACAATTCCCTGCGCTTTTCCGACTTTTCCCTGCAAGAATTTTTCCGCCTGGCCCGCAAGGAAGCCTATTACGCCAACACCATATTTTTCATTTTGGGCGACCACGGCCTTTCAGACCGCCCCGGCAACATGTCAAATTCATACTGCGCGGCGGGGCTGGAATCCTGGCATGTGCCGCTGATCATTCACGGCCCCGGTGTGCCCAAAGGGGAATTTTACACGCCCTGTGGCACCACAGATATTTTCCCCACCGCCGCCGGGCTGGCGGGCATAGCCTACAACAACCATACCCTGGGCCGCGACATTTTGGCCCCACGCTCGGCGGAATTTGCCGCCACCTACATTGGCGGCAACAGCAGCGTGCCCGTGCGCCTTGTTCAGGACGGCTACTGCCTTTTTGACGACAGGGGAAGCAACGCCCTGCTCTACAAGCTGGACGACAACAACGGGAAAGATTACGCCAAAGAAGAAGCGGAGCGCTTCGCAGGCATGCGCGCCCTTGGCCTGGCCCTTGATAACGCGGCGCAATATCTGCTTTTTAACAACAAGAAACAATAAATCCCCGTTTCCAACCGCCGCAGGCGCGGTCAAAAACAGGGATTCCCAAGGTGATGCCTTGTTTTAACAGTGAACAGACGCCAGGCGGTGCCGTCACGAGCGTGAATTTTGTTCTCTGACAAGGAAAAAAGCCTTTTTATGGAGGGACAATTCCGCAGGATAGCGGAATTGGACGCTCCGCGCCCGAAGGGCGAGCCACAGGAAGTGGCGAGTTAATGTACTCTTACGGTACTTGACCGGAATAAAAAGGCTTTCTGACGCAGGCAAAGAACAAAAGGCACCTCGTGGCACCACTGCCTAGGCGGTGCCAAAGGGCTTGTTGGGCACCAGCAACATTTCTTCGGCCAAAGAAGCCAGGCGCATCACGGCTATGGTGTAGCCTTCCACACCCGGCTTGCATTGGCGGCAGCCATCGGATATAATAAGACAACTGGCATCAAGGCTTTCAAGGTTTATGCTGGCCTGGCTCAAAAGCCGGGTTGTTTTTCCGGGTTCCCATAACACGGGCTTGCCGCAGTTACGGCATTCCACGTAAAGCATTTCCGGGTCGTAAGGTTCGCTCCCTTCAAACTGCCCGGGCAATATATCTTTAAGCGCCTTTGCGCCAACGCGCTGTTTCATTTCGGAAAATGATGTCTTGTGCATAGTAACTCCTTGCAGGATAACATAAATACGCCATCGCGTCCTGTCAAGCTCGCCCAAAAACACATATTTTTATGGTCAACCCGAATGCGCTATCTTGCCCTGTGTTGCATTGTTAAAGATGAAGACCGCCTGTTGAAGGAATGGCTCTGCTACCACGCGCTTCTTGGCGTAGAGCACTTCTTTTTGTATGATAACATGAGTAAAACCCCGGTGGCAAGCCTGTTGGGCGATTTTATCGCAGAAAAGCAGGTTACCGTGCGCCGCCTGCATGGTCAGGCCATGCAAAAAACCGCCTATAACAACGCCTTGCAGGAATTTGGCCCCCAATGCCACTGGCTGGGTTTTATTGATGTGGACGAATTTGTCTGCCCCAAAAAAGATAATGACCTGCGCGCGCTGCTGGCGGAATTTGAAGACTACGGCGGGCTGGGAATAGCCTGGGATATTTTTTCCGCCAACGGCCATACAGAACGCCCATCCGGCCTTGTTACGGAAAATTATACCCGCTGCTTCACCGCGCAAGAAATGAGCCGGGAAGAACATATCAAAAGCTTTGTGCAACCCGCGCGGGTAAAGGAAAACCTTAACCCGCACGCCTTCAGCTACCAGCCCGGCTTTTTTTGCGTGAATGAAGACCATATACCCATTCCGCGTTACAGCCACCGCACCTTTTCCTTACGCCGCAAAGTGGCCCTTAACCACTACTATTACCGTTCACAAGAAGATTATGCGGAAAAAATAAGCCGGGGCCGGGCAGATACCGGCAAATCCGCAGAACAGGCGGGCGGGCGCAAGATGCAAGATTTTTTCGCGCACCTTGCGCGGGAAACCCGTGAGGAAACATCCATCCTGCGTTTCGTTCCGGCCCTGAAAAAGGCCCTGGCCGCCAAAACCCTGCCCGGACAGCCGGAATACCTGAAAACCGGGCTGGAACTTTACCAGTACACGGACCTTGCCACAAAACTGCTGGAGGCCGGGCAGAGGGAAAAGGCCTTCCTTTGCCTTTGTCAGGCCATACCCGCCTATGGCGGCCAGACGGAACTGTGGACAATTCTGGCCCTGCTTTCCCGCCTGGACAAACGCCTTGACCGGGCGGAACTGTTCCTGCGCAAGGCCCTGAGCCTTGAAGAAGCCCCGCATGCCTACAAGGAGCTCGCAGCCCTGCGCCTGGCCCAAAACCGGCGCGGAGAAGCGGAATTGCTGGAACTTTTCATAAACAGCCTGCCCAAAATCCCCGAATGAGCAACCAGGCCATGCCAGAGGAAAACTCCGTACGAACGGCTGCGGCACAGGACGCACGGGCCGCGCAAGACGCACGGTCTGAGCAAGGCGCATGGGCCGCGCAAGCGGCTGCGGCTCAAGACGCACGGGCCGCGCAAACGGCTGCGCCGCAAGCTGCGCAAGCGGTGACAGCCGCCCGCGATTTTTTCCCGCGCGGGCTGGCGCAGCCGGAAGGCAGCTTCCGCTTTTCCATAGATGCCCTGCTGCTGGCCGCCTTTGCCGCGCAACAGCTGCGCGAAGCCATGCCGGAATTGCTGCCCGCGCCACAGCCCGCCGCTTCCGGTATGGCCGGGACACACGCCGGGCCGCCCGCAACCCCGGAAGCCCCTCTGACTTTTTTTGAAGCGGGCTGCGGCTGCGGCGCGGCCTCATTCGGGCTTCTGCTGGCCGCCCCCTCCGGCCTGTCCATGCAGGGCCACGGCATCGACAAAAACCCGGAACTTGTTGAAGCCGCCGCCCTTAACGCGCAACGCCTGGGCTTTTCCCATCAGTTGCGCTTTTATTCCGCCGATCTGGAAAATATTGCGCAGCAGCCAGGGGCCTGGGAATCTGGCCCGCCCCCGGCCCCCAAATCCGCCTTGCCCTTTGCCCCGGAAAGCTGCGGCCTGGCCCTTGCCAACCCCCCTTACCGCCTGCCCGGCAGCGGGCGTCTGCCGCAAAACCCCACGCGGCGCGATGCCCTTTTTGCCGGCCCGCAAACCCTGCTGGCCTTCACCCGCGTCATGGCCCAGGCCCTGAAGCCGGGCGGCAGGGCCTGCTTTATTTTCAGCCGCCAGCGCCTACCGGAACTTATGGAACATTGCCGCGCCTGCGGCCTGTGGCCGGTAACGCGCCTGCCGGTGCGAAGCCGGGCGGAAGAAGCGCCCATGCTGGAACTTGTTCTGGCCCGCAAGGCGGAAATTCTGAACAACGCCACGCAACACGCTGCGTACGCCCGGCAGGGCCAAGAAGCTGAAACCGCTCCGCAAATTCTGCCCCCGCTGACGCTTTATGAAAATAGCGGTGAATCAAGCCGCCTGACGGCAAACGCCCTGGCCTTCTGCCCCTGGCTGGCCTGCAACGCCGCCCCGGCCGCAAGGGGCGCATTAAGCGCCCATGTAGCAAGAAACAAATAACCCGGCCGTAAGGGACGAATAGCCCGCCCGCAAAAGGCGAATAGCCCGCCCGCAAAAGGCGAATAGCCCGGCCCAATGCCAGGCCCCACGCCCGGCCTGGCCGCGCCGCCGCTACCGCTGCCGCAGCCCTTTACTTTTCGCTTCTTCTCCAGTATTTAACCGGGATATTATTCTGATTGACAATAAGCGGGCCCGGCTTCCGGCTAGCAGCCGCACGCCCCCGGCAAATAACAATTTCAGCAAGATGGCCGGCCAGCCCGGTTATAAACATACCCCTGCTTAAGGAGCTTTTATGTCACGCAAAGTTTCAGCTTTAATTATAACTGGTTACGGCACAAACTGTGAAGTGGAATGCGCTTACGCCGCCCGGCAGGCCGGTGCGGATGATGCGGTAATCATTCACTTTTCAGCCCTGACCAGTGGGCGTGAACAGCTTGACAAATACAATTTTCTTGTTTTCCCCGGCGGCTTTCTGGACGGAGACGACCTTGGGGCGGCCCAGGCCGCTGCCCAGCGCTGGCAGTATTCCAAAGACCAGAACGGACAGCCGCTGGTGGATCAATTGCTGGCCTTCATAAAAAAAGGCGGCCTTGTCCTTGGGGTATGCAACGGCTTCCAACTGCTGACCAAACTTGGCCTGCTGCCCGGTTTTGACGGCCAATACCTTGAACGGCGCGTCTCACTGGGCCAAAATGAATCCGCCCGGTTTGAAGACCGCTGGTGCCACCTGCGCGTAAACCCGCAAAGCCCTTGCGTGTTCACCAAAGGGCTGAAAAACCTCTACTTGCCGGTACGCCACGGTGAAGGACGCCTGGTTGTGAAGGAAGAAGCCGTGCTGCAACGCATCGTGCGGGAAAACCTGGCCCCGCTGCAATATGCCCACCCGGAAAGCCTGGAGCCTACGCAAGAATACCCTTACAACCCCAATGGTTCCCCCTTGGCTATCGCCGGGCTTTGCGACCCGACTGGCCGCATTTTCGGCCTTATGCCCCACCCGGAAGCCTTCAACCACACCACCAACCACCCGTTCTGGACAAGAGGGGAACAGGGCGAAACCGGGCTGATAATTTTCCGCAACGCGGTAAACCACCTGAAAGAAGGCAACTAACCTTCACACTCTTTTGCCAGGCAAAGGTAAACACCGGATGATCCCCTGCCATGTTTGCGGCAAAGAAGCCCTTGGGGGCTGGGTAATCGGCTTTCCGCCAGCGCCGGACAGCCAGAAGCTTGGCCTGTGCCGCATGCACAACAACAAGGAAAACCGGCGTATTATTGCGGAAGAATGGCAAAAAATGTTTGAAGGGGCCATAGAGACGGAAAATTTGCGCGCTTCTATGAAGGCCGGGGCGCAAAGCCGCCTTTTAACCATTCACTTTATTGCCGGCGGGGCCATCAGTATGCCGTGCAGTGCTATTAAAGTGAATGAACAAGGCTCGTTGCAGGTGCGTTCCGGTGAAGAAACGCTCTTCTTCCCCATGGCGCAGGTGCGCAACTACAGCCTTACCCCGGCGGCCCTTGCGCCCGCGCTTCCCCAAACGCCCCAACCCTGATTTGCGGCGTCTGTGGCATCTGTGGCATCTGTGGCATCCGCGGCATACGTGGCATTTGGCCCGGTTCATTGGGCCAGGCCGGGCACGTTGGGCCAGGCCGGGCATGTACCGGCAATACAACAGCTTTTTCGCCTGGCCGCGCGGGGCAGCCGGGTAAATATGAAAAGCTTCTTGCTAAAAAATATTTTACTGTTAATATTTGTTAAACTTATTGCGGTCAGGCTAAGACCGTGACCGGGAAATCTACCCCGGAGGAAAACAAATTTTGAAGAAGAACAAAAAAGAACACGACAAGCCGGATCCAAAGGACCAGCAAGACCTTATAAGCCGGGAAGAGGCTGAAGAGGCCAAAGAAGCTGAACTTCTGGATATGGAAGATGATGAAGAGGAAGACGGGGCCGACAGCCACGACGACCTTGACGCGCTTATTGACCCATCGTCCCCCCTGGCGGAAGACGGGCTTGACTTCAGCCTGAAGGCCCTGCCCGGCGGCTTTGAAAGCATGCACCTGCCCGTGCAGGCCAGCCGTGACGGGCTGCAAAGCTACCTGCGCGCCATAAGCCGTTTCGGCATGCTGAAGCCGGAAGAAGAGGTGGAAATGGCCCGCCGCGTGCGCGATTCCGGCGACCCGGACGCTGCCTTCCGCCTGGTTTCTTCCCACCTGAAGCTGGTGGTGCATATCGCAATGGACTTCCAGCGCCGCTGGATGCAAAACGTGCTTGACCTTATTCAGGAAGGCAATGTGGGCCTGGTAAAGGCCGTAAGCAAGTTCGACCCGGAAAAAGGCATAAAATTCAGCTACTACGCCGCGTTTTGGATCAAGGCCTATATACTTAAATTCATTATGGATAACTGGCGTCTGGTCAAAATAGGCACCACGCAATCCCAGCGCAAGTTATTCTATAACCTGAACAAGGAACGGCAAAAGCTTATCGCCCTTGGCTTTGACCCGGATTCCAAAACCCTGGCGGCCAACCTGAACGTGACGGAAAGCCAGATTATAGAAATGGAACAGCGCATGGACGCGACAGATATGTCGCTGGATGCCCCGGTAAACAGTGAAGACGCCAGCAGCGCCTCACGCATGGACTACTTGCCCGCCCTTGGCCCCGGCATAGAAGAAGTGCTGGCAAATGACGAAATAGCCGGGCTGGTGCAAGAACGCCTGAAATCTCTGCTGCCGCGCCTTTCTGACAAGGAACTGTTCATACTGCAACACCGCCTGATGACCGATGACCCTGTAACCCTGCGGGAAATAGGTGAAAAATATGATATCACCCGTGAACGGGTACGCCAGATAGAAGCAAGGCTCACACAAAAAATACGTGACCATTTACTAAACAATATCAGTGACTTTTCACAGGACTGGATACATCAGTGAAAATTTTTCCGCCCTTCAAATCCGGCCTTTCTGTATTGCCGCGCAAACACTATCTTTCGCTTCCGTTAATCTTGCTTTATTTTGTCATATTGGGCTGCGCCCCGCAAAAAACGGCCAATGCCTTCAATAATGACCAGGAAGAAATTTTGCGCGCCGTTCAGCCCGCCAAAAAACTTGGGCCGGATGCCCAGCGCATCTATTACAACCTGAAAATAAGCAACTCCATGTTGGAAAATAACGCTAACATGGCCTATGCCCTGGGGCTTGAACTGCTTAAGGTTGACCACAGCATTCCAAATATCATAAGGGTTTCCGCCCTGGCCGCCAACCGGGGGGACTTCAATTCCGCCCTGAACATCCTGCAAGACGCGCTTAAGGAATACCCGGAACAACCCAGCCTTACCCTGCTGGCGGTTGACGCCATGGTGCAGACCAACAAAACGGCGGAAGCCGCCGACCTGCTGGAAAAATATTACCACCGCCGTCTGGAACGGGAAAAAAGCGGCGAAAAAAAGCCGGATGAAAAAAACGCCCCGCAAACAGATACCCCAGAACTGCCCAATGCCCTGAACACCAATCTTTCAGACATTCAGCTCTGGCTGGCCCGCCTTTACTATGCGGCAGATAAAAACCCCCAGCGCGCCCTGAAGTTTTTGGCCTCTATCCCCAATAAAGACAGCGACCTGCGCATTGAAGAAATAAAATTGCTTAATGCGGATCAAAAAAACTCTCAGGTGAAAAAAAAGTTTGAAACCCTGATAAAAGATATGCCCAAGGCCCCGGAAGTCTGGGTAGGCTTTGGAGAATTTGAGGAACAACAAAAAAATTACAGCAAGGCCGCCCAATACTATTTCAAGGCCTACCAGCTGGAACCCGCGCCGGAACTGTGGCTGCGCGGCATAGCCATGCTGCTTGCAGGCGGCAAGGATGCGGAAGCCGCCAAACTTACCATGCGCCAGCAAGATGCGGAACTTGTGCTGCGGGCCTCCACCCTGTTCATGGACATGCAAAAGTGGCAAACGGCGGAAAAAATACTGAACAGCCTGTCCCAAAAGCCGAATACCCCGGCGGAAGTAAACTTTTTCAAAGCCATTTTGGCCTTTGAAGGCAGAAAAGACCGGGCGGAAGCCCTGCGCCTGCTGCAACTGGTGCCGGTTTCCAGCCCCTATCACACCCGGGCCATGCGCATGACAGGCTACCTGCTGCTGGATAGCGGCGATATGGCGGCCGCCAAAAAAGCCATAGACAGCTTCCGCGCGGCCTACCCGCAAGATATTGAAGCCATTCAGCTGCAAGTGAAATACCTGATGGCGGAAAAAAAGCCGGAAGAAGCCATAACCCTGCTTAAAGAAGCGGAAAAAAACCAGCCGGACGATACCGACCTGCTATATACCCTGGGCAACCTGCTTGATTTTACAGGCAAAAAGCAGGAAGCCCTGGAATATATGGAAAAAATCATCGCCATAGACCCGGCCAACGCCGCCGCCCTGAACAATGCCGGTTACACCATGCTGGAAGAAGGGCAAAACTATGAAAAGGCCCTGGAATATATTCAGCGTTCCCTGGCTGCGGAACCGGATGTCCCGCACGTGCTGGATTCTTTGGCCTGGGCCTACTACAAGCTTGGCCGCCTTGAAGAAGCCTGGCGGGTAATTGAACAATGCATCGCCAAAGACCAGACCCAGGCGGAAATTTGGGAACATTACGCGGAAATAGCCAGGGCCTTGAATAAAAACGCCGAAGCCGCCAAAGGCTACCGCAAAGCCATTGAACTGCAACCCAAAAATGTTCGGGAACTGGAAAATAAATTGAAGGGGCTTGAATAATGTCCGCTATACGCGCCGCCCGCCGCAAAAGGCTTTGGCTGCTCGCCCAGGGCCTGCTGTTCGCCCTGTTCGCCCTGTTCACCCTGTTCACCGGGGCCTGTTCACACAGCCCGGAATTGCCGGATGTGCCGACCATTCCAGATTCACAAAACAAGCCGGCCATTGCCTGGCGCAACTTCGCCTACAACAGCCAACAGGCCGCGGAAAATAAAAGCCCCTACCGCATAAACGCCACCCTGCGCTATGAAACCCCTTCAGAAAGCCAGCGGGTAAGCGGCTATTTGTGGGGCAACGGAGAAGTTGCCAACAAGCCCGGCCGCAGCGGCTTTTACCCCATACGCCTTGACCTGATAGCAGGCGTGGGCTCGGTTGTGGCCAAAGTGAAGGAAGATTCCACGCGCTTCCTGGTGTTTGACCCTTCCGCCAACACCGCCTACAATTATGAAGGCAAAAACCGTACCCTCAGCAGCTTTGGCGTGCCGGTGCCCTTTGACCTTGCCAGCCTGGTGCTGGTGTTGCAGGGCCGTTACGCCGATTTCTTCCTGCCGCAAAGAAGCGCGGCGGAACAGGCCGCGCCGCCGCCCGCACGTCCGGCCCGGCAAAACGGGCAAAACGGGCAAGCCGGGCAAGAAGGGCAAGCCGGCTATGTCTACACCCTGCAAGACCATGACCTGCCCGGAGAACTGCAACTGGATGAAAACGGCCAGCCCCTGCGCTGGAGCCATACCCCCGGCCCAAATGGCGCAGACCAAAGCTGGGTAATGGAAATAACCCCCGGCAAAGGCCCCGGCCCGTTGCGTCTGCGCCTTACCCACCCCAAGGGATATGAAGCGGTTATTACCGTAAAAGAACTGGCCCGGCCGGAAGCAATGTTCCTGCCGCCCCAACTGGAACTTGAACTGCCCGCCGGAGCGCGGCGGGAAAACGTGCGCCAGTAACACCGGAATGCCTTCGGCGACCAAGGGCTTTGCCCTTGGAACCCACGCGGGGAAATGATTTCCCCGCGGCCCCTCGGCTGGCTTTGCCTGGAATCTTAGGCAGTGCCGTCACGAGGTGCCGCTGATTATTTTATATTTATTTCCCAGGCTGGAGCCGGAATAATGCAGAACACCACCCCCGGAATACGCATACTGATAATTGACGATGAAGACGGCATACGCTTTTCCCTGCGCGGCATCCTTGAAGATGAAAACTACACGGTTTTTGAAGCGGACAGCGGCGAGGCCGGGCTGGAGTTTTTGAATGCCAATTCGGTTGACCTGGTGTTTCTTGACGTCTGGCTGCCCGGCATAGACGGGCCGGAAGTGCTGGACCGCATGCGCAGCCTGTACCCCACCCTGCCGGTCCTGATGATTTCCGGCCACGCCACGGTGGAAACAGCGGTAGCCGCCATAAAAAAAGGCGCGCATGATTTTATTGAAAAGCCCCTTTCTTTGGAAAAGGTGCTTATTTCCGTTGAGCGCGCGCTGGAACTGCACACCCTGCGCATAGAAAACCAGGCCCTGCGTTCTCGCCTGCAATTGCGCCAAAACGATGCCCCCATGGGTAATTCGCCCTGCATGACAGCCCTGCGGGAAGAAATGAGCCGCGTGGCCCCGCTGGACACCTGGGTGCTTATTACCGGAGAAAACGGCACCGGCAAGGAAATAGCCGCCCGCTTCATCCACAACAACAGCCGCCGGGCCGCCAAACCGCTGGTGGCCGTAAACTGCGCGGCCATACCGGAAGAACTGATTGAAAGCGAACTGTTCGGGCATGAAAAAGGCGCCTTTACCGGGGCGGAAGGCACCAAGCCGGGCAAGTTTGAAATGGCCAACCAGGGCACCCTGTTTCTGGATGAAATTGGCGACATGAGCCTGAAAACCCAGGCCAAAATCCTGCGCATCCTGCAAGAGCAACGCTTTGAACGGGTTGGCGGCAACCGCACCATAAATGTTGATGTGCGCGTTATCGCCGCGACAAATAAAAATCTGGAAGCCGCCATCGCCCAGGGAAGCTTCCGGGAAGACCTTTACTACCGCCTGCGGGTCTTCCCCCTGCATGTGCCGCCCCTGCGTGAACGCGGGGACGATATCCTTACCCTGTTCGACTTCTTTTCCGCCCAGCTTACGGCGGAACATGTGCTTACCCCCATGACCTTTGCGGAAGAAGCCCGCCGCGTGCTTCTGGCCTACCCCTGGCCCGGCAACGTGCGGGAATTGCGCAATTTTACAGAACGCATGCTTATCCTGCACGGCGGGAAAACCGTTGACCCAGGCATGCTGCCCCTGGAATTTCAGCCCTACTGCGGACGCGCGGCCAGTGAAAGCGCCGAAACGGAAATGGACAAGTTTATGGATGATGAAGGCGTTGAATACGCCACAGATTTCAAAACCGCCAAAGCCGCCTTTGAAGCCCGCTTTCTTGCCGCCAAACTACAGGAATTTGGCGGCAATGTAAGCCGCATGGCCGACGCCGTGGGGCTGGAACGCAGCTACCTGCACCGCAAACTGAAAAGCCTGAACATAAACGTGGCGGATTAGCTTAATAATGCCTTCGGCGACCAAGGGCTCCGCCCTTGGAACCCGGCGGGGAAATGATTTCCCCGCACCCCTCGACAGGTTTTGGCAATAATTTCAGGTTGAGGCCGTTGCATAACGGCATCAGGTTTGGAAAACGCCACCGGCGGACAAAGGCTTTACCTTTTGCCCGCCGGTGGCGTTTGGATGTATACAGGCTGTTTTATTTCCTGAAGTTCAGCGCCGCTTTGGCCGTTTGCATGGCCTGGTCAAATTCGCGCTGCAAGCTTTCCATCAGCTCGCTTACGGAAATTATGCGGTCTATTTTAAAGGCGTTCACGCCGGAAAAGGCAAAGCCCTTGTCCAAATTGCCTTTCATGGCGTTCAGCAGGGCGGACGCTATGCAGTAGGGCGATTTTTCCGGGTTGCAGGTGCTTATGCAATGGAAAATGCAGCGGAAGTTTTTGCGCCCTTCGTCCAGCGCTTCCAAAAAACGGCTTTTGATGGCCCGGCCCGGCAAACCTACCGGGCTTTTGATTATGGTTATATCTTCAGGGGTTGCCCGCACATAGCTTTCTTTGAAGCGTATGTCGGCGTCGCATTCATGGGTTGCCACAAAACGGGTGCCCATTTGCACGCCGGAAGCGCCCATTTCAAGGCAGCGCCTTATATCTTCACCGCTGAACACGCCGCCGGCGGCAATTATTGGTATGGCGCGGCCCTGCTGGTCTTCAAAGGCCTTCACAGCTTCAACCATTTCAGGAATTACGGTTTCAAGCGCATGGGAAGGGTCGTCAAGTTCTTCAGGCTTGAAGCCCAGATGTCCGCCGGCCTTTGGGCCTTCAACCACAAAGGCGTCCGGCAGCGTGCCGAAGCGTGACAGCCATTTTTTGCAAAGCAGGCTGGCCGCCCGGGCGGAAGAGACTATGGGCACCAGCTTGGTGCGAAATTCTTCTTTTTTGCTTTCACAAGCTTCATGCAAATATTTCGGCAAATCCAGCGGCAGGCCGGAACCCACAAAAATTACATCTGCCTTTTCTTCTATCGCCGTACGCACCATAGAGGAAAAATCTGTCAATACCGCCATTATGTTCACGCCCAAAATGCCGTTGGTAAGCTTGCGCGCTTCCCTGATTTCATTTTGCAGGGCGCGCGCGTTGGCCGCTTGCGGGTCAAGCGCAATATCCGGCTCACGCATGCCTATCATGGCCGCGGCAATAACGCCTATGCCGCCCTCGTTCGCTACGGCGGAAGCCAGACGGTGCAAAGATATGCCAACCCCCATGCCGCCCTGCACAATGGGCGCGCGGGCGACCAAATCACCTAACACCAAAGAAGGAAAAGCCATTTAGTTTACTCCGGAAGCAGTGCTTGTTCATGCCAAAGGCAAAAACGCTGTCCGCCCTTGCCCGGCCAAGACAATATATATCCATTTTGCCACGCGCACCAGTGATATTTTTTAAGCTAACCCGCCCGGCAAGCCATTTTATGCCCGCAACGCCTGCAACGCGCTGCCCCGGAACATTCACCCAACCCTTCCGGCCCATCCCTGAAGCACCCGCCCAAATACCCGCCCAAACACCTGCCGGAGCACCCGCCCAAACACCTGCCAGCAGGTTTGCCAGGTGGCCTGCCGAATGGTTTCAGGGGGTTTGCCAGCAGGTTTGCCAGGGGGTTTGCCAAAACCCTGGCCAAAGGGCCTGCGGGGTTGACAACCAGCCAGTTTAAAGGCAACAAAAATTATTGATTGATAACGTTCAAACACGGTGCAACCCTATGCTTACCAGACAAAATCCACAGGTAGGGCGCTTTTTGGAAGAAAATTGCGCCTTGTTCTTTATGCCGGGCTGCCTGTATGACGACGCCGGGAAAATTGTTTACTGGAACCACCACGCAGCGCGGGTATGCGGCCTTTCCGCCCCATATGGCCCATATGCGCCAGGCGCCCCGCATGAGCCAGACGCCCCGTATGGCCCGCATGCGGCTGGCGCAACCGCGTCTGCCGCGCTTCTTTTGGATGAAGCAGGCCTTGCGCCGGGTGAAGGCACTCTGGATCTGTTTTTGGCCGGGCGCATGGCGGCGCTGGAAGCCCGCTACGGCAAAGAACACATATTGGTGGACGCCAAGGGCAACCTGAGCATTTTTGATTGCCGCGCCCAGGCTGAAAACACCGGAAAAAACGCCCGCAAAAACAACCCGGCGCAAAATGCCAATGCGGAAGATGCCAATGCGCAAAATGCCCATGCGGAAGATGCCCGCCGCCTTGTGCTTTGCGGCCATTGGCAAGACGCGGAAAGCGGTAAAAAATTCAGCTACATCGGCTGGACATATTTAAAAGATTTTGAGTTCAACAAGTCGCCCAGCATAGACCTTTATTCCATGCTGCGCGGGCTGGACCGCAAGCGCTGCGCCTGGTTCGGCATTCAGCAAGACGACCTTTATTACTACCTGAGCAATGAGTTTATCCGGGCGCTTTTTCCCGCCGGGATAGAAATGCCGGAAATAATCGGCATGCCCATGAGCTCCGCCATGTCGGAGGCCGCCGCCTTTGACCATGCCCGCACCATAGAATCCATCCCGCTGGGCGTGCGCAACGGGGAAGTGTTCACCTGGCCGCATGTCTTCAACTTCAAGCGTCAGGCCTGGGTGCGTTCCTACCCCAACGTGCTTACGGTAAACGGGCGGCGGGCGAATTTTTCTCTGGTGCAGGATATTACGGCGGAAAAAGAGCGGGATACCATTTTGGAAGACCTGCTGGCAACCTACCAGTCCAGCGCCGACAAGCAGGCGGCCCAAGGGCTTTTGGCCACCTTTGCCGGGCGGTCGCCCGCCATGCGCGCCACAATGGAAAACCTTTTGCGCGCGGCCCTGTCGCTGGTTACCGTTGCCATTTATGGTGAAACCGGCACCGGCAAAAACCTGGCCGCCCGCCTGATTCACCTTTTAAGTTCGCGCTCTGACGGCCCCTTTGTCAGCGTAAACTGCGGCGCAATACCGGAAGAACTGTTTGAAAGCGCGTTTTTTGGGCACGTCAAAGGTTCCTTCACCGGCGCGGTGTCCGACAAGGAAGGTTTTATGACCAGCGCCGACAAGGGCACCCTGTTTCTTGACGAAATAGCGGAACTGCCCCTGCGCTCGCAATCCAAACTCTTGCAGGCCCTAAGCGAAAAAAACTACACGCCCGTTGGTTCCACCAAAACCATAAACAGTAAATTCCGCCTGATAGTGGCCACCAACCGCAACCTGGAAGATATGGTGCGTCAGGGCCTTTTTAGAGAAGACCTTTTCTACCGCGTGAATGTGCTGGATTTTACCCTGCCCCCGCTGCGGGAACGGCGCGAAGACATCCCCCTGCTTATAGAAAACGTGCTGCGCCGCAATGACCTGGATATTCACATGCCGCCGGAAGCCCTGCGCGCCCTGGCCCAGCACAACTGGCCCGGCAACGTGCGGGAACTGGAAAATGTGCTGCTGCGTTACGCAACAGACAAAAATCTGGACTTTTTCCGGGCCGATCACAGCAAAAGGGCGGGCAAAACAGACCACAGCGGCAGCCAGGCCGACAGCCTGAAGCCGTTTGAAGGCGCTGGCATCCCGCTAAAGGAACGCCTTGAATCCTGCGAGCGGGAAATTATTCTGGAAGCCCTTACCCGCCACCGCTGGAACAGAAACAAGACCGCGCAAGCCCTGGG
>JAVBMP010000027.1:0-7583 GCA_031552315.1 Desulfovibrionaceae bacterium
CGTTGCACAATGAGAATTTTTGTTCTTTTACAAGGAGTGCGAGTTCCGTGCGGAGGGAGTATATTCAAGCATATATGACCTTCGCGCGGGACGAAGCACGACGCAGTAAAAGGGCAAAAAGGCCATTGTGCAACGGCCTCAATTGTACAATGACCTCAAAAAAACAAGGCGGCCGGTTTCTGAAGTTATCCAGAACCCGGCCGCTTCGTATAGCAAAAACCAGATAGAACGCTAACCGCGCTTCAGAGTCAGCGTCATGCCGGAGGCGGACATTTCAAGCTGTTTGCTGCCCTTTTGGGTGAAGGTAACCTCCTGCCCGTTATTGATCAGGACGTATTTCCCTTTGTCTTGCGACTTTATTTCAAAGGGGTTTACCGCTTCCTGGCCAAGCACTTTGACGCGGATGCTCTTTTTGTCCATATCAATTTCAACATTCATGCCGTCAAGGGACGCAAGGGCCTGATCCGCCATTTTGTTGTCCTTGAAGGGCGGGTTCTTTTTGCTTTCATCTTTATCCAGCACCCAGACCCCGCTGATGGAAGCCTCCTTGTCGTCCCCGCCGCAAGCGGCAAGGGCTAGCGCGGCGGCGCAAGACAGCAAAAGCACAAGGCTTTTTACAAAATTGTTTCTTGCAAATTTCATAACATCCAAACCCTAGTTTTCATGGTAGGTACGCAAGCTCTGGCTGCGCACCGGGTGGCGCAGTTTACGCAGGGCCTTGGCTTCAATTTGCCGTATGCGTTCACGCGTTACGTTAAAGAGCTTGCCCACTTCTTCCAGGGTGTGGTCGCTTTTTTCGCCAATGCCGAAGCGTTTGCGCAGCACCTGTTCCTCACGCGGGGTAAGGTCGGCCAGCACGTTGGCTATTTGTTCGGAAAGTTTGGTGTTTACCACTTCTTCCGCCGGGGCCACGGCTTTTTTGTCTTCAATAAAATCACCCAGGCTGGAATCTTCTTCATCGCCTATGGGGGTTTCAAGCGAAATAGGTTCCTTGGCGATTTTCAGCACCTTTTTCACTTTGTCCACCGGGTAGTCCATGCGCTCGGCTATTTCTTCCGGCGTGGGGTCGCGGCCCAGTTCCTGCACAAGATAGCGTGAAGTGCGTATGAGTTTGTTAATAGTTTCAATCATATGCACGGGTATGCGTATGGTGCGGGCCTGGTCGGCAATGGCGCGGGTTATGGCCTGGCGTATCCACCAGGTGGCGTAGGTGGAAAACTTGTAGCCGCGCTGGTATTCAAACTTGTCCACCGCTTTCATCAGGCCTATATTGCCTTCCTGAATAAGATCAAGGAATTGCAGGCCGCGGTTGGTGTATTTTTTGGCAATGGAAACCACAAGGCGCAGGTTGGAACGTATAAGTTCCTGCTTGGCCCGCATGGCCGCCACGTTCCCGCGTTTGATGCGCCACAGCACTTCTTCAAGGTCGGTCACGTTGTGGCAGCATTTTTCTTGCAGGCGGGTAAGAATTTCCATCTTGCCCATAATCATTTCCTTGAAGGGGAATATTTCTTCCACGTTCAAAGAAAGAAATTCCGCCGCAACGGCTGGGCTTATTTCCCGGTTTTCCAGCTGGTTGAACAAATCCACCAGCTCCGCCTGGCTTTTGCCGGTGGCCAGAATGTAGGCAGAAAGGTCGCGCTGGCAGTTGTGCATTTGCCGCACATAATCTTCCACCGTTTCAATTATGCGGTCTATAAGGGTTTTTTCCAGCTTTATGTCACGCAGGCGCACAACCACTTCATCTTTGTAGCTGACAATTTCATTATGCAGGGCTGTAATTTTGCGATCCATGTTGCAGCATTCATCCAGCCGGCTGTAAATTTTACGCTTTTTCTTGAAGGTGGCTTTTATTTCATCCAGCAGGTTTATCACGCGCTGGCGCTGGCTCATTTCATCTTCACTGGGGTCATCTTCCTCAATGGTTTTAACCACATCTTTGAGCTTGATGCGGTTAAGCTTCAGGTCTTCGCCCACGTTTATAAGTTCTTCAACCGCCACCGGCACTTCAACCAGGGCGTAAAGCACTTCCTGTTCACCAGATTCGATTTTTTTGGCTATGACCACTTCCCCGTCGCGATCCAGCAGGGGCACCGCGCCCATTTCACGCAGATACATGCGCACCGGGTCTGTGCTGCGGGATGAGTAGTCCGCCGCTTCATCCTCTTCCACCAGGTCAATGCCCACGTCGGAAACCACAACGTCATCTTCAGGCTCTGTGCTGCCCATGTTGATGCGCTTGCCTTCCTTTTCCGAATCCACAATGGCGATATCCAGTTGGTCGAATATGCCTATGATTTCCTCTATTTGCTCCGGGGTGGAGGCCTCTGAGGGCAAGGCCTTGTTCACTTCATCAAAAGTAAGAAAACCGGACACCTTGCCCTTGGCAATAAGACTTTTGATTTGCTGAATATCTTTGATATTGCTCATTTTTTCTCCGCTGCCTCTTGCGCCCGTTTAGCTTCCATTATCGCTTTGAGCAACGCTGCCCCGTCTGTTTCCACACCCCGGCGCAGGGTTTGAACACAGGCCTTTGTTGTTTTGTCTTTATAAATCATGTCAATACGTTTACAAATATCTTCCAGCTCTATGGCTTCGCGTTCCGCCGGCGGGGTTTCCATGCCGCGGCAGCGCACCCAGAAGGCTTTTTCACGCGCGTTCAGGTTGCGCAAAATGCTTTCCGGCTGAAAATTCGGCCCGGAGGACAAAATTTTGTCCCACAGCTCAAGCCCGGCCGGGTGGGTTAAAAGAAATTCCAGCCCGGCATCGCGCAAAACCGGGGCATGATGCGGGTAGCGCGTTAAAAAATTCAGGATTTCCCGTTCCATGGTCAGGCTTATTCTGACCTTTTGCAAATCCGACCCAAGTCCGGAACTTTCTTGCGGGCCGGAACTTTCTTGCGGGGCATGGCCTTCTTGCGGGTACGGCCCATAGTCTTCCGGCGCAAGGCCGTAATCTTCCGGCAGTTCTTCCATGCCCCAGAAGGGGTCGGATGCAAATTCGGACACACTGGCCGGGTCTTCACCGTACATGCCGGACATTCCGGCCCGGCCCTTTCCAGATTGTTGCCCGCCTTTTTGCCCGCCCTTTTGCCCGGATTTTTGTAAAGCCCGGCGCAGTTCCTGCTCTTCAAGGCCCAGGCCCCGGCAAAACGGGGTAAGGAAGCGGGGCATAAGCTCCGGCGCTTCAAGGTTGCGCAAAAAATTCTTCACCCAGTCCAGGGCGTCTTTGGGCGCAAAGCTGTTTTGCAGGGCGCTTACGCAAAAATCCAGCCCCTCCGGCGCGTTTTTGCGCAGGGCCTCAAAGGCCGCCCGGCCCTGCCCGTGCAGCAGGCTGTCTATATCCTCGCCATCTGGCAGCAACACCACGCGGCAACGCAAGCCGCGCGTAAGCAGCATTTCCGCGCTGCGCAGGGCCGCCTTGCGCCCGGCCCCGTCCGCGTCAAAAATCAGTTCAAAATCAGAGCAAAAACCCGCCAAGCGGCGCACCTGTTCCGGCGTAAGGGCCGTGCCCAGCACCCCGCAAGAATTGGTAAAGCCGAACTGGTGCAGGGTAAGCACGTCCATGTAACCCTCTGTAAGGATTACCGCTTTTTCCGCCGAAATGGAACGCCGCGCCTGGAACAGGCCGTATACGTTGTCCCCTTTCTTGTACAGGGGGGAATCCGCGCTGTTCACGTATTTCGCGGCCTTGCCGCCTTCATTGGCCGCGCCTTCCGGCCTGTCGTCCAGCCCCGGAATGATGCGCCCGCCAAAGGCAATGGTCTGCCCGGCCTGATTTTTTATCGGAAACATAAAACGCGCCCGGAAGCGGTCATAGGCCCCGCCCTTGGCGCTGGGCAGCAAAATGCCGGAACTGACGCCTTCTTCCGGGGTAAAACCGGCCCGGCGCAAGGCCTTGGCCAGGTCGCCCCAGTCCGGCAGGCTGAAGCCCAGTTCAAAGGCATCCACTATTTCCGGCGCTATTTTGCGTTCCGCCATATAATTGCGGCAGACTTCGCCATTGTTCCCGCGCAGGTTGGCCCGGTAATGGCTGGTTGCCAAATCGTAAATCTTTATGGCCTGCTTGCGGATGTCGCGTTCTTTCCCGCCGCCCGGCCCGCCGCCCTTCTCGTTGTTCGGGCCGCTTTTTGATGCGCTTTCCCGCCGCTTGCGTTCCAGCGTCACCCCGGCCTCTTCGGCCAGCTGTTCCAGCGCTTCCTTAAATTCCAGCCCGTTGATGCGCCCGTAAAAATCGAACAGGTCGCCGGAAGCCTGGCAGCCGAAGCAGTAGAACAGGCCCTCTTCCTCATTTATGGAAAAAGAAGGGGTTTTTTCCTGATGGAACGGGCAAAGCCCGTGCCAGCGCCCGCCTTTGCGCTGCAAGGTCATATAACGGCGGGCAATTTCCACCAGGTTAAGCCGGGCCTTGATGGCCTCTGTATCCGAATTGCTCAATTCAAACCCCGAAACATGCCGTAACACAAGAAAAAATTTAAGAAAGGCAATTGGGGGAAATGATTTCCCCCAAACCCCCTCAATATGGGCTTGCCCAACGCGCCCGGTCATACCCAGCCATGCCGGGCCATATCCGGCAACATCCGGCCAGGCCCGGTTTATGCGGCCCAACCCTGCCGGGGTTCCCCAAGGGGGTCACCCCCTTGGGCGGGGGGCTTGGGGGGCAGCGCCCCCCAAAAACATATTACTTGAGCTGGATCAGGGTTACGCCGTCGCCGCCCTGATCTTCCGGCGCAAGTTTGAAGTTGCTTACCGCCGGGAAGGTCTTCAAAAACGCGTGCACTTCACGCCGCAAGGCCCCGGTGCCGCGCCCGTGCAGCACTTCTACCACTTCCCGCCCGCTCATCACGGCGGAATCTAAAAAAGCCGCCAGTTCGTTTATAGCAAAATCAGCACGCTTTCCGCGCAAGTCAAGACGCAGGGCGTAACTTTGTTCAATTTTTCCCGTAAACCCGCTGGCCGGGCCTGTTTCCGCTTCCGCCTTGCCAGCGCTTTTACCGGTGCCCTTGCCCGCGTTCTTGCCAGCAGACGCCCCGCCCGCGTTCAGGCCGGGCTGGGTTTTGCCGCCAAGTGGGCCGCCAAAGAGGCTACCAGACGCACTACCGGACGCGCTGCCGGACGGGCCGGAAGCCGCGCCGGAAGCCAGTTCCGCAATATCCGCCGCATCCACCCACATGGTCACGCCGTTGATGTCCAGGCGCACCTTTTGGCGGCGGCTGTCTTTATCCACCACCTGCGCCTTGCGGTCCCACGGGCGGTAATGCACCTTTTGCCCCTGGGCCAGCAGGGCTATATCCAGCGGGGGCGGGGTTTGTTCTTCCGCCGCTTCTTCTATACTGCCTTGCGCCTTGCCCCGCGCCAGTTCATTACGCAGGGTGGAAAGTT
This sequence comes from Desulfovibrionaceae bacterium, assembly GCA_031552315.1. Classification (GTDB taxonomy): domain Bacteria; phylum Desulfobacterota; class Desulfovibrionia; order Desulfovibrionales; family Desulfovibrionaceae; genus JAVBMP01. Next base: position 5,382 of record JAVBMP010000027.1, read on the forward strand.
GTTTCAGGGCCTGTTTGTGACTGCTGCGGCCGCTTTTCCAGTCTTGCAGCACTTGCGCGGCCTGGGCTTGCACTTGCTCAAAAAGCTGTTGTTTTTCTTTGGCAAAGCGTTCCTCAAGGCGGGCGCGGCGGGCCTGGAACTTTTCCTGTTCACCGCGCAATTGGGCCAATTCCTGTTCCCGTTCCACGGCCAGGCTGTTCAGGCGGGCTATCAGCGCCCCGCTGTCTTCACCGTCCAGCAGCAGATATTGTTCCGCCTTTTTCAGCACCTTTTCCGGCAGGCCGTGTTCACGCGCCACGTCAAGGGCCTGGCTGGCCCCTACCTGGTCATAGGCCAGGCGGAACAGCGGGCGTTTGGTGTCCGGGTCAAACAGCACAGAGGCCGCGCGCACGGCCGGGCGGGAAAGCGCGTAGGCCTTAAGGGCCGGGAAGTGCGTGGCCGCCACGACGTAGGCGCCCTGTTCCATAAGCACATCCACCACCGCCTGCGCCAGGGCCGCGCCCTGGGCCGGATCCGTGCCCGCGCCAAATTCATCCAGCAGTACCAGAGAAGAGGAATCCGCCCGGCTTAATACCTTGGATAAATTGGTTATTTGCGCGGTGAAGGTGGAAACGTGGTCTTCCAGGCTTTGCTCATCCCCAATAAAGGGGTGCAGCGCCGACCAGAAGGGCAGGCGGCTGCCCTTGCCCACCGGAACCGGCAGGGCGCTCATACCCATAAGGGCCGCAAGGCCAAGGGTTTTCAGGCACACAGTTTTGCCGCCGGCGTTGCCGCCGCTTATAATCAGGGCCTTTTGCCCGGCCCGCAGTTCAATATCTATGGGCACGGCCCGGAGGGGGGAATCCTTACGGTTTTTGCCCTGCGCGGACGCGTTACCGCTTTCGCCCCCGCCACTCTCGCCCCTGTCACTTTCTTCAAGCGCCAGCAGGGGGTGGCGGGCATCCAGAAGCAAAACTTCCGGGGGCAACAGCCCTTCCGTGGCCTGGCCTTCAGGCGGAATTTCCTCAAAGGCCACCAGGCGTCCGGCGTATTTTTCCGCCAGTTCCAGCTTGGCCTGAAGCACGTCCACCTTCACCATGAAGGCGTAAAGGGCGTGCAGGCCGGGCAGTTCATCCCGCAGCAGGGCGCTTATGCGCAGCAGAATTTTGTGTTCCTCTTCCCGTTCTTCCCGCTTGAGTTCTTGCAGGCGGTTATTTATTTCCACCAGAAAAAACGGTTCAAAATAGCAGGTTTCGCCGGTTTGGGAATAATCATGGATAATGCCCTGCAAGCGCCCCTTGAAGTTGCTTTTCAGGGGCAGGACATAGCGGTCTGAGGAAAGGGTGATGAAATCATCTTGCAGATAGTGCGCGATGTTGTATTGATTGGCGAATTCCTTGACTTTTTTGCTGCACTGCTGGTGCAGGCGGCGTATTTCAAGGCGCACCAGCTTCAATTCCGGCGAGGCATCGTCTTTGATAAGCCCTTCGTCAGAAAGGCAGCGCTGCAAGGCCTGCATGGAGCTTTGCGGCAAAAGAATTTCCGCGCAGCGGGCCTTCAAAACCGGCCAATTGTCCGTGACGGGGCTGCCCGCTTTGCCGGTGCCGCCAGTATCTATGCTTTCCAGCAGGCTTTGCGCCTGGCGCAGGGCCTGGCGCACAGCCCACAGGCCTTCAAGATCCACCGCGCGGCCGCTGTTTTCCAGCAATTCCCACAGGCTGTCAAGTTCCGGAAATGACGCAAGCTTGAAGCCGCTATGCTCTTTCCACAATTGCCCCTGGGTGTAGAAATCGGCTTCCGCCCGCAAAAGCGCAAGGCTGGTGAAAGGGCGCAAGGCAAGGCAGGCCCGCCGCCCGGAATCGGATACCGTAAATGCTGACAGGCGGGCCAGAACCTTGGGCAGTTCCAGCACCGCGAAAACACGTTCATGGTGCATAAAAATTTCCGCCGTTACGGCAGGTTCCGGTGGGGTCAACCGCTTCGCCAGGCGTTTACCTTACGACAGCGCTTCCTTAACGACAGCGCTTACAACCTTGCCGTCAACCCGGCCCTTGTAGGCTGTCATTATGTGCTGGATAACCCGGCCCATATCTTTGGGGCCGGCCGCGCCCAGTTCCGCAACTGCCTTACGGGCGGCATCCTTCAGGGCTTCGCCTTCAAGCGGTTCCGGCAGGTAGCGGCGCAGGGCTTCAAGTTCCGCGCGTTCTTTATCGGCCAGGTCAT
>JAVBMP010000101.1:0-18792 GCA_031552315.1 Desulfovibrionaceae bacterium
GGGCGCGGAGGGTGAACGCTTCCGCCTGTACATTACCCACGGCCTGAACACGGACGGCGACCTGTGGTGCTACCCGCAGGAAAAGGCCGCCCTTATGAGCAAGGGCAACAACGTAAGCACCAACAGCCTGGGCACGGCCTACCTGACCTTTGGCTGGTTTGACTGGGATACCTGGATTGAGCTGGTGGACATCCACTACGACTGGCTGGCGGAAAACGCCGTGGCCCTCTTGAAGGGCGGGGACTGGGACATCTTTTGTTCCCACGCCCACCCCACGGACTTTATTTACCACGTAATGATGACGGAACTGGACCCGGTAACCTGCACCAGCAAGGAACGGCATGAAAAGGCCTGGGAAATGCACCGCATCCTGTACAAGCACGCCGACCGTTACCTGGGGCGGCTTATGGAACAGTTTGACGATGAAACCATGGTAATACTCATTTCCGACCACGGCGCCACCCCGGACGGGCCTTCCGTGGATATGACGGATGTGCTTTCCAGCGCCGGTTTGCTGCATATGAAGCAGCCGGATGAAATGCCGGAATGGCTGAAGGGCGTGCCGGACAACATCAAGCCGGATTTTGTCAAGCTGATTGAAAGGGTGGATACCGCTACAAGCAAGGCCATTCCGCAACGCATCTGCTACGTGTACGTCAACCTGAAGGGCCGCGACCCGGAAGGGATTGTCGCGCCGGAAGATTATGAAAAAACCCAGCGGGAAATTATTGAGGCCATGATGGCCTACCGCCACCCCAAAACCGGCAAGTGCCCCTTCATTATGGCCCTGCCCAAGCGGGAAGCCGCCCTTCTGGGCCTGTGGGGCGACCAGGTGGGTGACGTGGTCTACGCCCTGTGGCCGGAATATTCCATGCAGCACGGCCCCATTCTGCCCAGTTCCGGCTACGGCATAGGCGATTTACGCCCGCTTTGCGTGTACCATGGCCCGGAAATAGGCATAAAAAAGGGGTACAGCATGGAACGACGCTGCAACCTGGTGGATTTGGTGCCCACCTTCTGCTACATGAGCGGCTGGCCGGTGCCCAAAGACGTTGAAGGGTCTGTGGTTTACCAGATAATGGAAGATACGCGCCCGGCTTCTTGCAAATAATGCCCCAGGGGTGCGAGGGGGGGGTGCCCCCGGTCATTCGGGTGGAACCCGCGCGGGGGGTTGCCCCCCCGCGGCCCCCGGTGGATTTTGCTGATAGTCTCCAATAATGACAGGGCGCAAGGTTCGCCAAAAAGGCAGGCCTTGCGCCCTGCCAACTGCCAGGACGCAATAAAAGCCGCAACCATAAAGATTGCGGCTTTTATTGCGTCCTTTATTTTTTAAAGGGCACAGCCTTGCCAGAGGACAAGCGGTAGGGCGTTATTGCCGCGCTTGCCTGTGGAGCGGGGTATTCACTGTAGCTTGCCGGGTTTAACCGGGCCGGCTACAGATGGAGGAGGGAATTTTCATCTTCCGCAACGCCGCAGTGTTCATAACCGTCGGCTTCCGGGTCATTTTTCCATATATCACCGCTAAGGTAGTAACGAAAGCGGTAGGTATCGCCTTTTGGCAGTTCCATATCCAGGCTGAACGCGCCGTTTTTGTTGCGCGTCATGGGGTTTGCCAGCGGGTTCCAGTTATTGAAGCTGCCTACTACAGAGGCTTTTTCCACGCCGCCCGCTTCTTCCGCGCTTAAAGAAAAGCGTACTTTGGTTGTGGGGCGGCTTTTTAATTCCTGTTTCTTGATAGCCATGTTTCACTCCGTGTCCGTAATGAGATAATTGTTTACTTTACTATGCTACAAATTTTGGCTGATGTATAGTTGTTTTTATAAAAATGTGGTTAAAAAATAATTTTTTTTATAATCCCGGCCTGATGAGGCCAAAAAAAAGCCAAGCCTTGCCACGGCCCGGGTTATTTTCGGGCTGCGGCAAGGCTGAAAAAAGTCAGGCACCAGTTTTTAAATTATCAAGAGCTTACCGCGCGCAGGCTTTCTTCAAGGCTGGCACGCAAGTTTTCCGCCTGGGCCGGCACTATGCCGCAAAAGGAGGCCGTGGCGGTAAAAAGCATTTCCACCGGCAGGTTAAGATGCTGCTGCCCGTTGTAAATGTGGCAGATGTCGCCTTCCGTGTACAGTTCATACACGCGGCGGGTTTTATCTTGCCCCGCGCCGGAAACCACGTAATAGACCAGGCGCTTGTCTTTGGTGATAAAAAGCTTCATGCGGGTGATGGCACGGTTTTCTTCATCAAAAAAAGAACCTTCAGAAAATATATGCCCGGTAAAGCTAAGACAGGCGCCATTGTCCGCCTGAATGGTAAAACGCTGGGGCACGGTGGAATTTGTTTCCCGCAAATTTTGCGGGGTGGGAGAAGAAGGTGTTTTCATGGCAATTCCTTAAGTCTTTCCTGTTGGCCTATATATTTTGATACATTTTTACTTGAAGATCGTTGCGCAATGTAAAAAAACAAAAAATCTCATTGCGCAATAGCCTTACTTTGTAGGCAAGGTAAGCTGCTGCGGGCCATCCGGTTTTTTGGCGCGCGGCTTTTTTGGGGCTTTTTTCTCCGCATTCGCGGCAGGTTCCGCCAGCGCATCGTTTTTTTCAAAAAGCTCGCCCCCGCCCTGCGCGGCCCAAAAGGCTTCAAGATCCGGGCGAGAAATACGGTATTCCCGCCCCAGGCGGGCCGCTTGAAGCACACCATCTTTAATGGCCCGCCGCAAAGTTTCCTTATGGCAGTTCAACAACGCGGCAGCTTCCGCCAGGGTGAAGGTAGCTTTACTCATGCAAGCCCACTCAAAAATATTCCAGCTGCGTCAAGCATTCTACACGCTATTCTTTCACAAAATAGAACAGCATATTCCACTTGAGCATACTTTTTTCAGCAAATAGCACTTGACAAGGTGTATTGTCAACAAAAACCATGTCAAATCAACTCAAGTCAACTTTAAGTGACCAAAAGCGATTATGGGACAACCTTTCACGCTGAAGCCCGCTATGCGCAACATATGATTTTTGTGTGAAATTTTGCCCGGCCATGCATATGTTGCGCAGCCAGCGGCTTGGTGCTAAAAAACGCCGGTAACTGCGCTGTGGCGTAAAAGATAAAAACGCGGTTGCCCGGCGGGAAAATATTGCCGGGCGGATTGATATTGTATGAAGGTTTTTTAAAAAGGCGGGCGCATGGAAAAAAAACGCAAAAAAAGGCGGCATATCACCTTGCCGCCGCCCAAATGGTCTGACCGTCTTTATGTGCGCTTGCGCCAGGCGGAATCGCGCCTGTTCCGGGATTTGCTGGAAGGGTATGACAACCTGGCCATGAGCAGTGTGGTTGACCGCAAGGCCTGCATCTTCAAGCTGACCTTTTCTCCGCATCAGGGCAGGGAATTACGCATGGCCCTGGCGGAAATGCGCCAGAGCATGGAGTTTGAGATTATTGAAGCGTTCACGGAGAATTAGGGCCGTTGCGCAATGGCCTTAATTCTCCGTAAACGCGCCTGTTCGCGCATGCGCCCGGTCTGGACTTGCGGGAAACAAAAGCCCGGCCCTGCTTTTCGCAAGGGGCCGGGCTTTAGAGCAATTTACGATTGAAATGAGTGAATTGCTCAGCAAGGATTTGTCTTCAAATCCTTGCCGCGAAATAGTCGTAGGCGAGCTTTGCTCGCCGTTAAGCGACTATTTCAAGCGTAAACCACTCTAGACTGATGTCAACCGCAAGGGGGCCGGGCCTTTTTTAAGCAAGGCCGCCCGCAAGGCGCAGAATATTTTCACGGCACAGCCTGTTTGCGGCGTCTGGTGAAAGTTTGTCAAGCAGCGGGTAATATTTGGTCACGTGGTAGGAATATTTGGCCCAGTGGCCCACCACGTCCGTGCCCAGCAAAAATCTGTTTTTGCGCTTTTCAATCAGGGCCGCCCAGGCCCCCAGGCTTTCCGCATTTTTGGCAATATAGTTTTCAAACACAATCCAGGAAATATCAAAGTGCAGGTTGGAATGGCGCTTTAGCAAGCCATCGGCTGTTTCCAGCAGGCTGGAAAGTTCAACCCGGCGGGAAATGCCCACATGCGCCCAAATTATTTTGGTTTTGCGGTTGTGCGCCAGGGCGTTTTCCATTTCTTCCATGTACAGCGGTTCATCAATGTTCGCGCCGGATATGTTGTGGTGCAGCATTACGGGCAGGCCGTTTTCCGCCGCCAGGTCGTAAATGTCCAGCAGGGCCGGGTGGTCAGCCCTTGGCGGTTCACCGTAGGTAAGGGCCGTAAGGTCGTCATGGCGGCTCATCAGTTCGCCAATGCCGCGTATTTGCCCCGGAAATTCCCGCAGCAGGCCCTGCAACAGGTCGGCGGCGTTCCGGTCATTCACGTTCACGCCGCAGACAAAGGGTAAAAAGCGGTTGCGTTGTTCCGCCGGGGCGTCCCTCAGGTGCTTCAGCATCAGGTAGTCGGTGGCGCTGTAATGGTAGCAGCGTGAATCATTGGAAAGGTAATAGGCGGGCTTTTTGCGTGAGCTTGCGTCCCACTGCTTCATCATGGGCATGCCGAACAGTACGGCCTGCGTTACCCCGCAAGCGTCCATGGCGGCGACAAGGCTGCCCAGCCCGTCGCTTTTTTGCAAGAAGTCCAGATAATGCAGGTGGCAGTCCACAACAGAATAGCGGGTTCCAAAGGAAGGCCCCGCCGCGAATTGCGCCCCCTGGCCCGCCATGCCGCCCTGACCCGCTTGTCCGGCCTGGCCAGCCTGTTCTGCCTGGGCGAAAAGTTTGGCGGGCGCGGATGTTATTGCTGCCGTAGCCAGCATGGCCTTTAAAAAATCCCGTCTTTGCATGGGCATGTTTTGACCTTTCTGACGCAGGCGCATGGCAAAAGACGCTTGCCGGTTACTTACCGTAAAGTTCCTGTTTAAGCCAGTCCTTTACAAATTCCGGCGGCATGGAAATGCCGCGCAGCCCGGCCAGTTCCTCTTTGACTTGCGGCAAAAGCTCTTGCGGCAGGCGCAGGGTGGCCAGGTCTTCCGCCTGTTCGGAATTGCGGCGCACCAGGCGCACCACCGGCTCATCGCCCCAGTTGTCCAGCACAAAGTAGTGGGCCACATCTTCTTTGGATCGCACGGGCGGGTGTTCCGCGTGCCAGTCGTTGTTGCCCCATTCAAGGTAAAGGGTAACGGCCTGTTCCGGGCTAAGGTTCCAGTCTATGTTCAGGTGGCTGAATTTGTCCAGTTCCGGCATGGTTCAGCCCTTCGCTTTTTTTTGCTCTGTTGGGGCCGGGCCGCTTTCTTGATGCAGAAAGAGCTTGGCGGGCTGGGTTGGATCCACCTGCGGCACTTGCAGGCCAAGCCGCCCTTCATGGTTTATGAGTATTGGCCCGCTAAGGTTCAGGCAGGTTTCTTCCGGCTTGCCGGCCGGTATGGACACTGTGACCAGTATGGAAAGCTGGCCGGCGCTTTCCGCCTGCAACAGGTTTTGTTCCGCATCGCCAAGGCGCACGCTAAATTCCGGCAGGAAGCTGTAAGGATCCGCCACAAGCAGGCCCAGGGCCGGGTCTTCAAGGCTTTGCAGAATAAGCATGGAGGCCCCTTCCTTGATCTGGATCAGGGTGAAGCGGCGTTTGTCTTCAAAGCCTATAAGGCCCTTGGGGAAAACAATTACGCGCGAAGGGTCTATGCGTTGTTTGCCCAGGCGGGTATCAATTTCTATTTGCTCGTTTTGCATAATATTGCCCTGATGTTCTGCGGGAAAAGACATTTCGCCTGTACTTATTTTTTCATGGGTTTCCATAATGAAGCCGCCATTAAAAGGTCTGCCGTGCTGGCCTGCATGGCCTGCCGGTTTTCATCTTTGATGCGCAGGTATACTTCTTCACGGTATACAAGGGTATCTCCCGGCACGTCTATGCCCAGTTTTACCTGCTTGCCCTGGATGCTGAACACGGTAATTTTAATATCTTCGCCTATATGCAGGCTTTCACCCGCTCTGCGTGTCAAAATGAGCATAGGCTTCTCTACAACAGTTAAAATTTATGGCTTACAGGAAATTCATCAGACTCATCTGCATTATCATGGATGAAGACTTCAGCACCGAGTTATATGCCAGTTGCTGTTGCGACATTTTGGTCATAAGCGCGGTGAAGTCAACGTCTTCTACATAGCTGAGTCTTTCTTCCTCGTCCAGAGCTAAATTTTCCAGCTGTTCCCGGGCAGAGGTGACGCGGTTTTCCCGCCCGCCTATTTCTGTGCGGTAGTTCAGGATGTTCACCATGCTGGACTTGATTTCTTCCAGCGCCCGCTGGCAGCCTTCCTGGCTGTTGGTTTCCAGCGCGCCCACAAAGCGGCCCACCACTTCAAACATGTTGCGGCCATCGCCGTCATAGACCGGCTGCGCCCCGGTGGTGGAAAAAGGCGGGGCATAAAGCCCGCCGAACACGTCCTTGCCCACCAGGTTTACCGTTATGTTGGAATGGTTGCCTATGGTAAGGTCAATATCCGCCCGGTGCGGCCGGATGATAAACTGCTGGCCGTCCGCGGGCAAAGGGTCCGGCAACCCGGCGGTAAGGTTCAAAAAACCGCCGGGCACGGGCAGAGTGGTATTTGCCCCGGCCTCTGGCGTGGTGGCCTGTATCCAGGTGCGGCCATCGTCAAAGCTGTAGCTGTAGTTCACCGTGCCGCCGGTGGTGGCGCTGTCTATGCGCACGGCGGTATCGCGGAAAAACGCGCCGGTGGCCGTGGCCGCTATGGGCGTGCTGTAGGGCTGCACCACAATGGCGTCATTGTCGTCACCCTTGTATTCCGCCGCCGGGCGGGCGATAAGCCAGGTGCCGTTGCCGGTTTTTTCCCCTTGCGCGGGGTCATAGGCCGTGGTGCTGGCCGCCGGGTTGGCGGCGGTATCCATGGCTATTTTTACGGAACCGGCCAGAAGCGTGGGCACTCCGGGCGCGGCTGTGGCGTCCCAGGTGCCGGTTTGCCAGGTTTTGCCGCTATCCAGGCTGTATTCAAAATCCGGCTGGTTCAGCAAGGTGTCGCTTTCTGTAAAGCGCACGGCTATGCTGGAAGCCGCCCCGCCGCTGGACACGTATTTTACCCCGTTCATGCCGGGATCATCCGTGGTTATGCCTATGGACGCGTCAAAGGGCGGGTTGGTGGTCTTGTGCCCGGCAAAAATATAGTTGCCGTTGAATTTTGTGTTGCTGAAGGCCAGAAGCTGTTCAAAAATTTGACGCGCTTCATAGCTTATGTCTGTGCGCTGGTCGGCGCTAAGGGTGCCGGTAGCGCTTTGTTCCGCCAGGGTGAAAAGCCGGGTAAGGTTTTCATGCATCTGGCCCAGGGTGCTGTCGGCCAGGCTAAGCCAGCCTTCCGCCGCGCTAAGGTTGTCCTTGTACTGTTCTATCATGGACAGGGCGCTGCGGTGGCCCAGCACTTCGGCCGCGCCGTAAGGGTCGTCTGAAGGGCGGTTGATCTTTTTTTGTGAAGAAGCCTGAATGTTGCTTTCCATCATGTCAGACACGCTGTAATTCATGCGGTCTACCATGGTGGTATACATCTGGCGTTGTGATACGCGAATGCTCATATTCGCCCTCCCGGTGCATTGGCGGCAAAAATTTCATCCTGTAAATTTTGCCGCCTGGCCGCGCTTGCGCGCCGTCCACTGAAATGCTTTATATTGGGCCAGCTTCCCTGCTGCGCCGTTATGACATTTTCGCTTTGAACCTTGCAAGCTTATTGATGCAATAAGCTTGCCGTATGCTCCATAACCGCTATTGCTTCAAAGAAAGCAGGGTTTGCAGCATCTGATCCGCTGTGGTTATAAGCTTGGCCGCCGCCTTGTAGGAGGCCTGAAACTTTATAAGGTTGCTCATTTCTTCATCCAGGTTCACGCCGGAAATAGATTCCTGCTGTGTGGCAAGATCTTCCGCCTTGGTTTTTTGCAGAGCGTAATTGAACTTGGCCGCCGCTGTTTCCCCGCCGATGTTGGAAACCATGTTGGCGTAAAACCCGTTCAGGGTTTGCGTGCTGGTTTTTTGGTTCCAACGGGTAAATTCAAGGTAAACGCTGTTAAGCTTGGCCATTTCCTTGGCGTTTTGGTTATCGCCGGGGTTAAATTCCGCCCCGCCGTTCACCTTGCCCGCGTTGATGCGGTTGCGGTCTTGCGCCACAGCTTCATTCAGTTCAAAAGTGGCCCCGTTTTCACCCTTGAAAAAGGTGTTTATGCCAAGGGCCGCCAGCACGCCGGTGGTGTCATCGGCCACGGCGAAGTTGTAACCCGCGTTGGCGGTTATTTGCAGCCGGTTGTCAATTACCGTGGCTGTAACATAGGTGCCCATGCTGGCGTTTATGCTGGCGACAATGCCGTCCAGGCTGCCCGCCATGGGGCTGCCGCTGGTGTTGTTCGGGTCATAGTTTACGGTAAAGGCGTTGGCAATGCCCGGGTCTGGCAGCACGGCCTTGCCTGTGGCCGCGTCATAAATGGCAAAGGTAAAGTTGCCGGATTGCAGCTTTTCCCCAAACAGGCAGCCGGAATTTTCCATAGCCAGGGGCACGTCTGAACGGTTTACCCGGTAGTCGCCAAGGGCGACAGTCATGGCGCTAAGGCCCGCGCCCTGGCTGTGCAGGCGGTTTACTTCATAGGTAAGGGTACGCATGAAGCTGGTAAGCTGGTCGCGGTAATCTTCCGCCTGGTAATCGCGGAAGATCAGGTTGCCGGCAATGGCCCCGCCGGTGATGCGCCGGGTGTTTTCCGTGCCGTCCGCGTAGACCTGCGGGCTTATGTTCAGGGGGCCGATTGTTGGCTCTACCCAATAGACCGAAGACTTGGGCACTATGGTGAAGTTGTCGCCCACGTTCAGGTTGTTGGTGCCGGTAAAGCTTATATCAAGGTCTTTTACGCGCACCTTGTTGTCTGAATCATAAGCGGTAAATTCCAGCGGGCTGCCGTTGTTGTCTGTAAGCCAGGTGCGCCCGCCGTCCAGTGATACCTGAAACTTGGCCGCTGTAGCCGGGGGCGGGGTTGTGGTGGCTATTTCACCGGCCTGGGTAACCTTTATGGTGTATTCATAGCCGTCCACGCCGCCAAACTGGATGTCGCCATCAAAGGGGGTAACGCCATTGGTCATTACTTCCTTGTTGGAATAGGCGCCCATGAAGTCCAGCTTGAAGGGCACAAATTCATCAACCAGGGTATAGCCGGCCTTGGTGTTGATAATGTAGTTGCCCGCGCCCTTGTCTATGACGTCTATGTCGATCAGTTCAGAAAGTTCACGCACCTTAAGGTCGCGCATGTCCAGCAGCGAGTTCGGGTTGTTGGTGCCGGGGTTGGTGTGGGCGCTTATTTGCTTGTTAAGGTCGGCAATGTCCTGAATAAGCGAGTTGGCGCGTTCCACCTGTTCGCTTACCTGGTTGTTCACCCGTTCAATCATGTTGGAAATGCTGGTGTCCGTGCCTTTTACGATGTCGCTGAGCACCTGGGCCTTGCTAAGCAGGGCCTCACGCGAGGGCTGGTCGCCGGGCCATTGGGCCAGCTTGTCCCACGCGTTGAAAAAATCTTGCATGGCGGCGGAAAGGCCGGGGGTGTTGGATTCATTGAAAAGCGTTTCCAGCCCTTTCAATTGATCCAGCTGGGTTTCCCAGCGTTTTTCGTCCGTGTGGGTGTTCAGGTAGCTGCGTTCAATGAACTTGTCAAAATAACGGTAAACCTCGGCAGCCTTTACGCCCTGTCCCATCTGCCCCGGACGGTAGTCCAGAGAAGGCCATTCTTCAAGACGCACCGCCTGACGGCTGTAGCCCGTGGTGTTGACGTTGGCAATGTTGTTGCCTGTGGTCTGAATGGCGGTTTGTGAGGCAAAAAGCGCCCCATTGCCTATGTAGAGGACAGAGTTTACGCTGCTGGCCATGGTTTACAACCTCCCGTTCAAAATGGCGGCCTGGGGGCGGGGGTTGGTAAAGCTGCCCTTGCGTCCGTAAACCACCTGGGTTTTTGGCACAACCTGGTTATGCAAAAAAGTCATGAGTTCATGGCTCTGATCCAACAGGGCCAAAGAAAGTTCCGCGTTTTGCGCGGCCTGCCGGGCGCAGCGCTGTTCCGCCGCGTCTATGAGCGTGAACAGTTTTTTGACGCTGGCCCCTTCTTCTTCCGGCAACATCTGGGCATATTCCGCCAGACGGGTGCCGTGCATCATTTCCTTCAGTTCCGTGCGTTCCACGGCAAGCTGACGCAAAAGTTCATGCATGGAAAATTCCAGGTTCACAATATCGTCTGTTCTGCGCTTGGTAAGCAGATCAAATTCTTCATCCAGCAGGCCTTCAAGCACTTGCAGGCCCCCATGCTGGCGGGTGAGGTTGGAATGGATGACATCAAACATAACTGACTTCCTTTTTTGGACTGCGAATAAATCAAATTATCATATGCAAAATTTATGCCTATGTTTGGATTGCCGCTAAAGTTTAATGTTCAGGGAAGCGCTTTCCTGACCGGCCGGGGCGCGTCGGGTGGAAAGGTTGTGCAGCAGCGTGTTCAGCGCGGCTTCCTCCGCTGGTGACGCGGGCTGGTTGACCATGCCCGCGGCGCTGTTCGCGCCTGTGTCCGGGCCGCTGCCCGCATTCGCGCTGTTGGCCGGGCCGGCGGCATTATTGGCGGCCGGTCCTGCCTGCTGCGGCCGGGCCTGCCCATTGGCCAGTCCGTTGGCCAGTCCGTTGGTCAGGCCGTTAGTCAGGCCGTTGGGCAGCTTCACCTCACGCCCGGCGGCCATGGCGTTGGGCTGGGCCAGTTCCGTACGCGTTTGCGCCTGCTGGCCGCCGTCCAGGCTTTCAAGCCGGGCGGCCTGGCCGCTTTGCCGCTTGCTTGTCCGGCGGTTGCCCATGGCCTGTGAAGGCGGGGCCTGATTGGGGGCGGAAACCGGGGCAAGGCGGTTGCGGTAGGCTGTAAGGTCTATGGGCTTTTCCGCCGCTTTTCCCGCGTTTGCCTTTTCCATAGCCGCGCCGGGCTGCATTGCGCCGGGCTGGGCCGTATCGCCCTGGCTTATGGGCCGGGCGGCCACTTCGCCACGCATTTCGTTGAGGGCCTGATCCAGTATCTTGCGATCCTGCGGTGAAAGGGTGCTACCCGCGCCGGGTTGGGCCGCGCCAGCATCCGTTACCGCTTCCGCCGCGCTGCCGGGGTCTTGGGCCGGGCCGTAAAGCGGGGCCTTGTCCGAAACTTTGCCCAGCGCCGTGCTTTGGCCCAGCGCCTCGTCAAAGTTCGCGTAGGCGGGCTGCCCTTGCTGCCCTTGCGCCGGGGCATTGCTGCCCGCGGCCTGACCGGAAGCTGTGGACACCGGGATAGCGGAATTTTCTTCAAGTTCCGTATAAAGGTCATTGCTTGCGCCGGGCTTTGCCCCGTTTTGCGCCGCTGCCTTGCCTACATTTTGGCCAGCGCCCGGGCCAGCGTTTGGGCCGGCGTTTTGGCCGGGCGCTTCTGCCCCTTCGCCCACCTTGCCGAAACGCAGGTTGGACGGCGTGCTGCCGGAAGAAAGGCGCTGCGGGCTGTGTGAAGACGCGTCACGGCTGCTTTGCGCCAAACGCTGGTTAAGCTGTTCATAAAGCATATCCGCCAGCCCTATGCCCCCGGCAGAGGACATTTTTTTGGAAAATTCCTGGTCATACATTCCCTGCCAGGTTTCTTCATCCCGGCTATGCAAATATCCGCTTTTGTTGACGTTCTGGCGCATCTGTTCCCACATTTTTTGCAGGAAGACAGATTCAAACCCTTCACAGGCTTCGCGCAGCTTGGCCTGCTTGTCCGGCGCGCCGGAAAGGTTTTTTTGCAGGGCGTCCATTTGCAGCTTTTGCTGCACCAGATTTTGCTGGGCCATGGCATTGGCCGCCAGGCCGGCATCCATGGGGGACATGTTACTCATTTAAATAACCTCCAAAGTTCCGTGCAGAGAGCCTGACGCCTTCAGGGCGCGCAGTATGGAGATAATGTCGCGCGGGGTTGCGCCCACGGAATTTAGCCCGTCAACCAGTTCTTGCAGGGTGGCCCCTTCAATCACGTTCAGCTTGCGCTGTTCTTCCCGCCCGGCAATGTCCGTGCTGGGGGTAACAACGGTGCTGCCGCCGCCAAAGGGCGCGATGGGCTGTGAAACATCAAGGTTTTCCTGCACCACTACCTGAAGGTTGCCATGCGCCACGGCCACGCGGGAAATGCGCACGTTCCGGCCCAGGATGATGGTGCCGGTTTTTTCATCCACCACTATCTTGGCGGGCATGTCGGGCACAACTTCAATATTTTCTATAGATGCCATAAGGGGCACGATGTTGCCGCGAAATTCCGCCGGCACTTCGATATCAATGGTGGAAACGTCAACCGGGCGGGCAAAGTTGCCGCCCAAAGCCGCGTTAAGAGATTCCGCAACCTGGTTGGTGGTGGAAAAGTCCGGGGTGTGCATGGAAAGCACCAGCTTGTCCATGTTGTTAAATTCAAAGGGGATGGAACGTTCCACTATGCCGCCGTTGGGTACCTGCCCGACAGTAGAAATGTTTTTCTGGGCCTGGGCCTGGTCGCCGGTTATGCTGAAGCCGCCAATGGTCAGGGCGCCTTGCGCCAGCACATAGACGTTGCCGTCCACGCCCTTCAGCGGGGTTTGCAGCAAAATGCCGCCCAAAAGACTGGTGGCATCACCCAGTGAGGAAACCGTAACGTCAAGGCGGGTGCCGGGCTTGGATGAAACCGGCATGCGCGCGGTAACCATGACGGCGGCCACGTTTTTCGGCTTCAGCTGGCGCGGGTCAACGGCCACGCCCACTTTATCCAGCATGTTCGCCATGCTGCGCATGGTGAAGGTGGAATCTTTTTTGTCGCCCGTGCCGGAAAGACCAACCACCAGGCCGTAACCTATAAGCTGGTTGTCGCGCACGCCGCCAAAAGAAGCGATGTCCTTCAGGCGCACGGCCTCCGCCTGCCATACCGGCAACAGAAAAAACAGGGCCAGCAGTACAAGCGGGGTCTTATATTTTATGGAACGGGTAAACATAAACAGGCTCCTTGCAAACAATCAAATGTTGGTGGTTCCGCATTCGGGAACAGAGATTTTGCCTACATCAAGCAAAAAATGTTCCACAAAATAAAAACTTGTGTTTACAGCTAATTATTGCGTAGAAAGCGGCAAGCTTCGTCCGCCTGTCAACTTGCTGACAAAATTCTTTGCCCGTGCGGCCTGCTTTGGCAGCCAATAAGCGCTTGACTGGGCAGGTCAAAAGTGGTAGCAAAAGCAGTTCAGAATATTTTGGTCCAAGCAGGCCGCCAAGGCCTTGAGTTGTTTGACAGAGTGGGGTTTATGCTGAAACGCGCGCGCGTGCCCATAGAAGCCTTTTTTTACCGCCGCGGCATAAAGGCCCCGGAACTGTTGGCGCTGTTAAGCGCGCAGTCCCTGCTTGTTTTGGCAAGCGCCCTTGCGGGGCTGCTTGTGGCGCTTTTAAGCGGATGGAATTTGTGGCTTTTGTATTTCGCCCTGGGCGCGGCTTTGGCCCTGTTCAACTTTTGGGGCCTGGCAAATTTCACCATGAAGGTTTTTGACTCCGGGGCCGCGTATAGCAAGGCCTTGGCATTGCGGCAGTTTTTTTCTTTCTTGTTCCGCTTTGCCTTAACCGCCGCTCTCTTGATTTTTTTTCGCAATGCAATTATTCCGATTGTTGCCGGTTTAAGCAGTTTTGTTTTGCTTTTAACTTTATACGGTCTGGCGCGCGTTTGCCGCCTTAAAACCTGACCAGTCAAGCCAGCAGGAGGCCTTTGATGTCCGCGATTCCGCATCCGATACTGCTTTCTTCCGCCCTTGGGGTGGACGAGATGGTTATTAACAGTTCCACTGTTGTTACCAAGCATGTGTTCTACACCTGGCTGGCTATGGGCATCTTGCTTGTGGCGTCGCTGCTGGTGCGTAAAAAAATCAAAATGGTGCCCGGCGGCCTGCAAAACTTTTTTGAAGTGATAATCGGCGGGCTGGAAAACTTTACCGTTGACAATATGGGTGAAAAGGGCCGCAAGATCTTCCATATTCTTTGCGGCATCTTCCTGTTCATTCTGGTGCAGAACTTCCTTGGCCTGGTGCCCGGGTGCGACGCGCCCACCGCCAACGTAAACACCAACGCCGCCATGGCCCTGTTTGTGTTCGCCTATTACAACTATATGGGCATACGTTACTGGGGCCCCAAATACATCAAGCATTTCATGGGCCCCATGCTGGCCCTGGCCCCGCTTATGCTGCCGCTGGAACTTATAAGCCACCTGGCCCGCCCGCTTTCACTCACCCTGCGTCTTTTCGGCAACATCTTTGGTGAAGAAAAAGTGCTTCTGCTCTTTTTTGTGCTGGCCCCCATTGTGGCCACCCTGCCCATCTACTTCCTTTTTGGTATAGCCAAGATGTTGCAGGCGTTCATCTTCTTTATGCTTACCATGATCTACCTTGACGGTTCCATGGAGCACGCCCACTAAGATTGCGGTGGGTTATGATTATGTGGGGAATGGTCACCTTGACCACAACAATATAACTTAATGGAGTTATGCATGAAACTGCGTAAAATTCTTACTATCGTTCTTAGCACCGTAGCCATCATGGCTGTTGCCAGCCTTGCTTTCGCCGCTGAAGGCGCCGCCCCCAAAGATCCGTTTATCGCCATGGGCGCTTCCATAGGCATGGCCATTGCCGCCGCCGGTTGCGGTATTGCCCAGGGTCTTGGCCTGAAGGCCGGTTGCGAAGGCACCGCCCGCAACCCGGAAGCCAGCGGCAAACTCATGACCACCATGATCCTTGGCCTGGCCTTTATTGAATCTTTGGCTATTTACGCCCTGGTTGTAAACCTGATGCTTATTATGTAATTTGTTTTATCGCCCGGCCTGTTTTCAGGCCGGGCGAGCAAATCATAATGCGTGAAAATTAAGTCAAAGCTGTTGTTAAGGGGAGGCGGGTTACCGTTTTCCCCTGTTTTGTTTTTTTTTGTTTGCAGACAGGCCTTCCGGCAGGGCACTTCATTATAGAATTGCTTTAATTTTTTAATTGTTTTCAGAGGCTCCACTATGGCCACCTTGAAAGTTGACCGCATACCACGCGCCACCATCCGCAGGCTGGCGGTTTATTTGCAAACCCTTGAACGGCTTAGCCGGGAAGGGGTGGAAGTTATTTCTTCCGAACCACTGGCCCAGGCCTGTGACGTAAACGCTTCGCAAATTCGCAAAGACCTTACCTATTTTGGTGAATTTGGCGTGCGCGGTGTTGGTTACAACATCAAAGGCCTTATTCACGCCATTCGCGATTCTTTAAACATTGAACGCCCCTGGAACTGTGTGCTGGTGGGGGTGGGCAACATGGGCCGCGCGCTTTTGAACCACCGGGAATTTAAACAGCGCAACTATTATATAGTTGGCGCTTTTGACTGCGACCCCTTCAAGATAGGGGCCGAGGTATCCGGCCTGGAAGTGGTGTGCAGCCGCCGTTTGAAGGAAAAAGTGGCGGAAATGAATGCTGAAATCGGCATCATAACCACCCCGCCGGAACGGGCGCAACGCGCGGCGGACCAGCTTGTGGAAGCCGGCATCAAAGGCATTTTGAACTTTGCCTCGGCCCGTATTTTTGTGCCGGATCATATTTTTGTGGAATACGTGGACTTTTTCTACCATTTGTATTCCCTTTCCTTCAACATCAGCCAGGCCCAGCAAAAGTAGGCGGATATGCGCAGGCATGACCGCGCCCTGGCGGAAGCGGAGGCACGTGAAATTCTTGCGCAAGCAGAATATGGCGTGCTTTCAAGCGTTGGCCCGGACGGAAAACCCTATGGCGTTCCGCTCTCTTTTGTTCTGGACGGCAACGCCCTTTATTTCCATTCCGCCTTGCGGGGCCGCAAGCTTGAAAACCTGGCCGCCTGCCCGGCGGTTTCCTTTGTCGTGGCCGGAAAGCTCAAAGCGGTTTATGACGGCAATTTCGGCACCCTTTATGAAAGCGTAATAGTTGAAGGCCACGCGCTGCCTGTGCCGGATCAGGCGGAAAAATACGCCGCCCTGTGGAAACTGGGGGAAAAATATTTGCCGGAACATGCCGCGCAGCTTGACGCCGCCATAAACAGGGCTATTGAAAAAACAGCAATTTACAAGGTTTGCATAGAAAGTTTAAGCGGCAAGGCCCGGCGTAGTTGAACTGCTCCCCATATATTTTTTTCAACTTACCTGTTGCCTTGGGTGCCCCTTGTAGGCTATGCAAAAAAATGTCTGTCAGTCAGCGGCGCGTGATCTTCCGGGCCGGTCTGGCGGGCAGCGCGTTTCATTGTTTGGACGCCGTGCCTGTTTGGGCAGTTCCGCCTGCCCTGTAACCCGTTTTTCTATCGGAGCAAACATGCCTTACATCCAGAAAATTATTGACAACCTGAAGCTTTCCAGCCCGGCCCAGCCTGAATTTTATCAGGCCGTAAGCGAGGTTTTAAGCACTCTGCGGCCCCTTCTGGACAAAGAGCCCAAATACCTCAAGCACAATATCCTTGAGCGTATTGTAGAGCCGGAACGGCAGGTCATGTTCCGCGTGGCCTGGGTTGATGATAACGGCAATGTGCAGGTGAACAAGGGCTACCGCATTCAGTTCAACTCCGCCGTTGGGCCCTACAAGGGCGGCATTCGCTTCCACCCCAGCGTGAACGCGGGCATTATAAAATTTCTGGGCTTTGAGCAAATTTTCAAAAACTCCCTTACCGGCCTGGCCCTGGGCGGGGGCAAAGGCGGGGCCAACTTTGACCCGAAGGGCAAGTCTGAAGGCGAAATCATGCGCTTTTGCCAGTCTTTTATGACGGAACTTTTCCGCCATGTCGGCCCCACCATAGACGTGCCCGCCGGTGATATCGGCGTTGGCGCGCGTGAAATAGGCTACATGTACGGCCAGTACAAGCGCCTTACCCGTTCACATGACGGCGTGCTTACCGGCAAGGGCGTTCCCTACGGCGGTTCTTTGGCCCGTAAGGAAGCCACCGGCTACGGCGCGGTATATTTTGCCGAAAGCGTGCTCAAGTTCCTTGGGCACGGGCTTGAAGGCAAGGTGTGCGCCCTTTCCGGCGCGGGCAACGTGGCCATTTACGCCATTGAAAAGCTTTATCAGGTGGGCGCGAAGCCGGTTACGGTTTCCGATTCCAAGGGCATGATCTACCACGCCAAGGGCATAGACCAGGCCGCGCTTAGGCAGGTCAAGGAACAGGAAATGAAGTCGCTGGAACGCTACAAGGAACTGTGCCCCGATGCGGTGTACACCCCGGTAAGCGCCTACCCGGCCGGGCGTAACGCCGTATGGAGCACCAAGTGCGACCTGGCCTTCCCCTGCGCCACCCAGAATGAACTGAATGCGGAAGACGCGAAAGAACTGGCCAAAAACGGCTGCCTGGCCGTGTGCGAAGGCGCGAACATGCCGTCCACGCTTGAAGCCATAAAGGTCATGCGTGACGCGAACATAATTCTGGCCCCGGCCAAGGCCGTGAATGCCGGCGGCGTTTCCACCAGCCAGCTTGAAATGGCGCAAAACGCCAGCATGCAACAGTGGGATTTCGCCACTGTTGACGGCAAACTGCGCGCCATTATGAACAACATGTTCACCCTGGCCCAGAATACGGCCAAGGATTACGGCGACCCCAAAAACCTGCTGCTGGGCGCCAACATAGCCGGCTTCAAAAAAGTTGCCGACAACATGATTGCCCTTGGCGTATATTAGCAGGCCCGGCAACGCAAAGGGCTTGTGAATTTTATTGATGTGATATATCTTGCATTCACGGGCGGGAAGGCCGCCCGTGAATGTTAAAAATAAAGTCTGTTTTATAAGGTGCCCGTATGGATTATTCAATTGCAATGAGCAGAGGCGACGTTATAGGAATGTTGGCTAAAAACCTCATTCTTAAAAGATACATGGGACAAACCCTCATGGGTTTTATTGTTTACCGCGGCATACCCAATTTGGGGCGCATTGTGGCCAGCGTTACAGACAGCATGAACGAAGTGCACTTTGTTGACCTGGACGACAATGATACCATGGTATATTTCATGATGGTGGCCGGCGTTGACGCGCAAGACCTTATAGGCAAGGGCTTGCCCAACACCCCGGATACCATTGTTTATGAAATGGCCCGGCTTGTTTATAACCTGCGCAAAAAAATAGACGCGGTTTCCTAGGCAGGGTCGTCAAAAGGCGCGTTTTGCCCTCTGCTGCGTTGTAAAAGCTTTTTATTACAGCCGGGTACCATCAGAGTACACTCCTTTTATAAAAAGTTTTTGCGCTTTGCCGCAGAGCAAAATCTATCCTTTTGCCGGTACCGTCCAGGCCTTTCTATCCAAGTGCCGCGCTCAAATTCTGGTGTTGTCCGGGCAGTCTGGCCCGGCAACTGTTTGTGTTTGCGCGTATCCTGCCAAGGATGGCACATACCCCACGGAAGGGTGGCAGAGCGGTTTAACGCGGCGGTCTTGAAAACCGTTGAGGATGTGAGTCCTCCGGGGGTTCGAATCCCTCCCCTTCCGCCAAATTTCAGCTTCAAGAAGTTCCAGGTCATTCTAAAAAGGCTGTAACCATGTGATTATACAGGGTTACAGCCTTTTTGTTTGCTGTGTCCGCGATAAGGGGGCTGGAGCAAAAGAACGAAAATCTTATTGCGCAACGGTCTTAAATTGCTCTTGCATATGAACGGTGCATGGCTCATAATCGGCCATGCGCTTTTTATTTCCTGAACCCTTGCCCCCAAACGGGGCACAGCATATTTACCCCCTTTTCATCCCTTTTGCCGGGTGCCCCATGCGTTGCGTCTTTTGTTCGCAAAACGCGCAAACCGGGC
>JAVBMP010000045.1:0-7609 GCA_031552315.1 Desulfovibrionaceae bacterium
GCAACCACCGCCGTTCTGGGCGCACTCTGCCCGGTAGCCGCTCCAGTTACAGTGCCGGCCGCAATCCTTACAACCGACCTGCTTCTGGCCCTCATAGCGGGTTTCTCCGCCGGGGCCGCAACCGGCGTAGCCGTTGGCGAGCAAATAGACGGCAAGATACGCGGACGCTACAGGTGCAACGCCTGTGGGACGGAGATCAGAGGGTGACAATAGCACCCATGCACCATATGCATGGGTGCTATTTTAATTTGGGTATTGGCAGGTTATTTTTTTCAGCAAATCTTTTCAGCTTTCCCATGTGCCTTTCATAAACTTTTTTATATCGCTTCTTGTCGTCTTTGCCGTATTTATCTACTTCCTCCTTGAAAAATTTAGTGGATATTTTTTGCATAGCGCCCTCTGGGTCTTTGCACACTATTGAGACCATTTCCCTAAACTGTTTTTTTTCATCGTCATTAAAGATATCGTCAGGTGCAGTATCCCATTTGAGGTAAGCGGAAGCATTATTTTTCTCCCGTTTATTTTTCATTGCTGCTTTTTTTTGTTTTTCATTTGTGTCAGTGCCTTGAGCATCTTCTGTTACGGCTGATGAATTCTGAATATCCTGCGGCTGTTGCCCCGGTTCTGGATTTTCATCCTTCACGGAGTGTTGGGCTACGATGTTCTCAAGGTACAATTCTCTGAAGGTCAGTTGACTGAAATATTTCTTTACCTTATCAGGTTGGATATAATTGATATCCCCTTTAGTAACTACAAACGTGCCGTGAAATGATTCACGCAGATTTCCGACAGAACTCCGCCTGAAGTAGATATGCTCCTTTAAAAAATCTACAATGCCGATAATTTTGTTTTTGACATTTTCCATTTCTTTTTTGTCAAGAAGAGTCGGAATATCTTGCGGTAGTGGGCAGTTTTGTGATTCCACCACGTTAAATCCTTGGCATAATAAGAACAGCCAGAACAGGCCCTCTGTGTGTGGCGCGTAATTATCGGTCAGAAGGTTTTCCGCGTATGCAATGAAACTACCGTCAATTGGCAGGGAAAAGCTGGCAGATTGTGTATACTTGGCTGATGGAAAAATTTTGTCGCCTTGTTGTTTAAATACAAAATCTATGTAGCCAGGGTCGCTGGGGTTTACGCCACAGGAGTTACGGGAAATTTTAAGGTGAACTCGTTTGTTCCTGCTTTTGGCTGCGTCCTTACTTTCATCAATGAAGAATGGCAGGTACTCCGAACTGAGAGAAAATTTCCAGGCGTTCCTCCAGAGCGACTCAAGTGTGCCATAGTCTCTCACTTCGTAATCGTCAGCGTTAAACTCGGCGGCATAAGAAGAAATTTTTGTTATAAAGATGGTGTCAAGTTGGAGTCGGGCCTGCTTTTTGCGTTCAAGAAAATCGTGATGATAGCCCGATATTGGCGCGCTCAACTTGTCGTACAGTTTGTTGTTCAGGCACCAAAAAGCAATCTCCTCCTCAAAAATGAGCGAAAATAGATAGCAGCCCGCGCAAATACATGCAGAGCGGTTTATGAAGGCGTGTTCTTGAATTTCTGGTGGGGAAATTATGTTTAGAGCATCTTGGAACGAGATAAATTCATCCGTCAGTGTTTCACCGGGCAGGGCATTCTGGATGATATCAAAAAAAGTTGGTTTTTGTTCAGATGTCTGTGATGAATTTTGCGTGGCTTGAAGTTGCTGTGCTAACTCGGCTACGTTTTCCGGTTCTTCAGGCAATGTCGAATTGGCTGCAAGCTCGTCGTGTTTATTGCGTTTCATACTACACCTTCACAGTATGTCATTAAAAAAAGCGGGATAAGAGCGGGATAAAATCTATAATTACAAAAAACAGGTTACAGCTTGGCGCTGTAACCTGTTCAAATATTTGGCGGGCAATGCAGGACTCGAACCTGCGACCTTTGGCGTCGGAGGCCAACGCTCTATCCATCTGAGCCAATTGCCCGTGCTGGTTTGTAATTGTTATACCGCTTGTTGGGTGTTGTCAAGTTGTTTTGCGGATGAATCAGGTTTTTTCAGGTGGTTAATTATGCCTTGTGGGTTATGCGAATTTCCGCTATTTTGCATTCGCCGCGGGTAACAATTTTGGTTGCGGCAGGAGGCCACATGCCGGAAAAGGCATTGCAAACAGTAATGAATCATGCCCATGAAGGGGCATTGGTACGGGAACGTTTTTTTGCGGAACATGGGCCGCTGGTGGTGGAAACCGCCAGGGTAATGGCCAAAACTCTGGCCCTGAACGGCAAAATTCTTTTTTGCGGCAATGGGGGCAGCGCGGCGGATTCCCAACACCTGGCGGCGGAATTTGTGAACCGTTTTATGATGGAACGCCCGCCGTTGCCTGCCATTGCGCTTACAACAGACAGTTCTATTATTACCGCAATCGGCAATGATTACAGCTTTGAACAAATTTTTTCCAAGCAGGTGCAGGCCCTTGGGCAACCTGGCGATATACTTTTCGGCATTTCCACTTCCGGCAACAGCCCCAATGTTATCAAGGCCTTGGAAGCAGCCAGGGTAAAGGGCCTTAAAACCATTGGCCTGGCGGGGAAAGATGGCGGCGCAATGCGCGAACTGTGCGATATCATTCTGGTAGTTGAAAACGCGCCCACGCCTTTGGTGCAAGAAGTGCATATTGCCGTGGGGCATTTACTTTGCCAGCTTTGTGATTATTTCCTGTTTGAAAATGTCCAGGCCATAATGTGAAAAAGCAAAATACAGCGGCCTGACGCTTTATTTTTTTAGCAAAATAAGGGGGCTTTATGCCAATTTACGAATACCATTGCCCGAAATGCGACAACAACTTTGAAGAGCTGGTCTTTGGCAATGCCAAGCCGGATTGCCCGAAGTGCGGCAGCAATGAAACGGAACGCCTGATGTCTTGCGCCTGCCTGCACATGCCGGCCCCTTCCCGCGTTGGGCAAACCGTAACTTTCCCCAAATCCGGCGGCGGTTGCGGCGGTTGCGCCGGCGGCAGTTGTTCCACCTGCCATTAAACTATGGGCCGAATATGAAAAAACTGACCATAGCCACCCGTGGCAGCAAACTCGCGTTGTGGCAGGCGGAACATGTTTCCGCCACCCTGCGGTCACGCTACCCCGGCCTTGAAGTTGAACTTTTGGTGCTGAAGACAAAGGGTGACATCATTCTGGATGTACCCCTGGCAAAAGTTGGCGGCAAGGGTTTGTTCGTAAAGGAAATTGAAGAAGCTCTGCTTGATGGCCGGGCGGATCTGGCCGTGCATTCCATGAAGGACGTGCCAATGGAATTGCCCGCCGGGCTGGTGCTTGGCGTGGTGCCGCAGCGGGAAAACCCCTTTGACGTTCTGCTTTCCGCCACTTATTCAACCCTGTCCGAGTTGCCGCAAGGGGCCAGCGTGGGCACCAGCAGCTTGCGCCGTCAGGCCCAGTTGCTGGCCCTGCGGCCGGATTTGCGGGTGGTTTCCTTGCGCGGTAATGTGGATACCCGCCTGGGCAAGCTGGAAAAGGGCGAATTTGCGGCCATCATAATGGCCGCCGCCGGTTTGAAGCGCCTTGGCCTTGGCGCGGCAAGGGAAGTTTTTCTTACGCCGCCGCATTTTTTGCCGGCGGCGGGGCAGGGGGCCCTGGGCATAGAATACGCGGCAGACCGGGCGGATTTGGCCGAAATGCTGGCCTTTATGGATCATGCCCCGTCCAGGCTTTGTGTGGAGGCGGAACGCGGCTTCCTGGCCGGGCTTGAAGGCGGCTGCCAGGTGCCCATTGCCGCCCATGCGGTGCTGGAAGGGGAAGCGCTTACCCTTTATGGGCTGGTGGCGGACCCGCAAGGCCAAACCATTATCCGGCGTGAAAAAAGCGGCCCGGCCTTTGGCGCGCGTCTCTTGGGCCTTGCCCTGGCGGAAGAACTGAAAAATGCCGGGGCGGCGGAAATTTTGCAGGCCTTTTACGCGGAAGATAACTGAGTAAAATGTTAGAGCAATTTACGATTGAAATGAGTGAATTGCTCAGCAAGGATTTGTCTTCAAATCCTTACCGCGGAATAGTAGGCGAGCTTTGCTCGCTGTTAAGCGACTATTTCAAGCGTAAACCACTCTAGACAGTGTCGTCACGAGGCGCCTTTTGCCCTCTGCCTGATGCAAGCCGTGAAAGCGGGCGGAAGCAAACCTTTGCAGGTCAATAACAGGTTGATTTGCAAGGGTTTGTATCTTTTTGTGCTTTTTTTCAATAAAGTTGCTGACAAAAATACTCCGCTATGCTATGACTACACAAATAGCTGATAAAAACTTATCGTACGGTTTATTTTTGTCTTTTGATTCCAAATAGTTGAATAGATCAATCTGCGCCGGCCAAAAGCTGGTTACCGGAACTTCAGCAGGCGTCGGTTTACTGAGCATGTTTGGCCCTTGCCCTGCTTGGCAGGGTAAAAGCGGTTTGAAATCAAACGGTTTGTGTAGCGCTTTATGGTTTGACAAAAAAATTTTCAGGGGTGGTGTAATGACTACAAAGAACAAGATTATTATGGGCTTCGCTTTTATGTCCGTTTTGTTGGGAGTTATTCTCTTCATCGCGCTTAAAGACATAGCTTCCACAGAAAAAGATTTCGCGGACTACACGCGCCGTGTGAAATCCGCGTCCGCCATGACGGAAATGGCTACCGCCGCCAGCGACATACAGTCCGGTCTTTACCGGTATGTGGATTTGCGTGATAAAAAGTACCTGGACGACGCCAAAGCCGCTTTGGAAAAATCATTCAAGCTCTGCGACGAAGCGGACAAGTTCATACTGGTGGATTCACGCCGTAAAAAACTTGCCGACATCAAAGAAAACTTCACCCGCATAGGTAAAGAACTTGGCGATACGGAAAAAGACATTGTCAAGGCCTACAGCATTTATCAGGGCGTTGTAACAACAGACCTTGTGCCGGTGGCCAAAAGCATGCTGGAAATGGCCGCGCAGGCGCACGGCGTGGGCAACTATGACGCGCTGTACGCCCTGAACAACACCTGGCCCCAATTCACCGTTACTGTCGGCGGCCTGCATGTCTTTGCGGAATCGCACAGGCCGGAGGAAGGCAAGAAGGTTGATGAAGGGCTTAAAGCCTTCATGGTATCTCTTGCAGAGGTGGAAAAGCATTTAAGAACCGATGAGGGCCGAGCCCTTATAGCCACAGTGCGCAAAAATCTTGACCACTTCAAGGGTGGTTTTGAAGAAATACGCAAGGCCAACCAGGAAGCGGAAAAAGACGTAGCGGATATGGATGCCAGTATACTGGTAATAATTAAAAATATTGACGAATTGCGTTCAGAAATTACAAGCGCCATGCTTGAAAACGGCGCGAGGTTGCTGGAAGACAGCGCCACCGCCAAGCAACTGCTTATTTCCGTAAGCATTGCCGGCGTTATTCTGGCCGTGCTGGTGGTGGGTTTTATTCTGTTCACCATGGCCCGTACCTTCAAGGAACTTGGCGCTTTTTCCAACGCCGTGGCGCAGGGCAACTTCCGTTACCCCATAAAGGTGAAGGAAAAGGGCGAAATTGGCCTGGTTGTTTCCGCCATGCAGCAAATACCTGTTGTGCTTGACGGCCTTATCAATGAAAGCGCCAAACTGTGTGACGGCGTTGCCAGCGGCCGCTACCGCGACAGGCTGGATATTGCCGCCCGTCAGGGGGCCTATGGCGACCTGGCCAAAGCCATCAACACCGTGGGTGAAGCCTATACATCCGTGCTGGATTTCCTTGCCGTGCCCATGATGGCTTGCGATACCGAAAACATAATCACCTTCCTGAACAAGGCCGCCCAGCAGGTGCTTGGCAGCAACTATGTGAAGGAAAAGTGCGCCGGCCACTTCAAAACAGAAGTGTGCGACACGGAAAAATGCCTTGGCAAGTGCGCCATGACCAGCAAAGCGCCCTACACGGCGGAAACTGTCATTTACCCCCAGGGCAAGCGCATGGAAGTTGCGGTTTCCGCTATCCCGCTTGTCAACCAGAAGGGGGAAGCCACAGGTTATGTTGAACTTATAACCGACCTTACGGAAATCAAGTCCAAGCAGAACATTATGCTTGAAGTGGCCGCCGGGGCTTCAGAAATATCCGACCGCGTGGCCGCCGCTTCCCAGCAGTTGGCCGCCCAGGTGGAACAGATCTCCCGCGGGGCGGAATTGCAGAGAACCAGGGTGGAATCCACCGCCGGGGCCATGACGGAAATGAACGCCACCGTGCTTGAAGTGGCGCGTAACGCGGCCACAGCCTCTGAACGCAGCGAAGGCACCCGCCGCAAGGCCGAAGACGGCGCCGGGCTGGTCAACCGGGTTGTGCAGGCCATAAACACCGTAAACACAGTAGCCAATACCCTGCAGGATAATATGCAGGAACTGGGCAAGCAGGCGGAAAATATTGGCGGGGTAATGAACGTGATTTCCGACATAGCCGACCAAACCAACCTGCTGGCCCTGAACGCCGCCATTGAAGCGGCCCGCGCGGGTGAAGCCGGGCGCGGCTTCGCGGTTGTGGCCGATGAAGTGCGGAAACTCGCGGAAAAGACCATGAGCGCCACCCAGGAAGTTGGCAGCAGCATCCACGCCATTCAAAACTCCGCCAAGGCGAATATAAGCGAAGTGGGCAATGCCGTGCAAAGTATCCATGAAGCCACGGCCCTTTCCAACTCTTCAGGCAGCGCCTTGAAGGAAATTGTGGACCTGGCCGCGTCAAACTCTTCCGTTGTGGCCTCTATCGCCACTGCGGCGGAAGAACAAAGCGCTACCTCTGAAGAAATAAACCGGGCTGTTGAAGAAATAAACCAGATCGTGCATGAAACAGCGGACGGCATGGTGCAATCAGCCTCTTCCGTGCAGGAACTGGCGCGCATGGCCCAGGAATTGCGCCGGGTAATGGGAAATCTGAGGTAGCCGAAGGCGTAGAAAGTGCTTGCCATAACAGGGTAAATCTGCCATAAACCTTACAATGGACGCCGTGCAGTTGGACGGCTCGCAAAAGGCTTATGGCAACCCTGCAAGGTTCTTCACATCAGAGGTAAGGGGGTTATATGGATCATACACAAAAAAAGCAGGATGATGAACTTCTCCAGCTGGTTACCTTCAGTATAGGTGAAGAGGAGTTCGGGGTTGATATTCTGAAGGTGCAGGAAATTATCCGCACCATGGAAATCACAAAGGTTCCGCGGGCTCAAGATTTTGTTGAAGGTGTTATAAACCTGCGCGGAAAGGTCATTCCCATTATTGACCTGCGCCGCCGTTTCGGGCTGGTTTCCAAGGCCCATGATAAACATACCCGCATAATTGTTATTGAAATCAATAACATGATTGTAGGCTTTGTGGTGGATTCCGTTTCGGAAGTTCTGCGCATACCCGCCGGCACGGTGGAACCGCCGCCACCAGTAGTGGCCGGTGTGGAATCGGAATACATCAGCGGGGTCGGCAAATTGCAAGACCGTCTGCTTATTCTGCTTGATCTTGACAAACTGCTTTCCAGCGAAGACATCGAAGCGCTGGGCCAAATGTAAGCAGCCTTTGGACATTCCTTACCCCCTTTGGGCGCTGCCTGAAGGGGGTTTTTGCATATAAACATGTGAGGCCGTTGCGCAATGGCCTTTTTGCCCTT
>JAVBMP010000054.1:0-32008 GCA_031552315.1 Desulfovibrionaceae bacterium
AAAATTCCCCATCACTTTTTTATATGCGCCCGCAAGCCTTATATCCGCTTTATATGCTTCACATCACCCTGTTTTATTAAGCGGGAAAAGCCATTTTTCCCCTTGACATGATCCTGCTTTTGGCATTTAGTGTGGGTAAAAGTGGTATATAGTGGTAAGAAGTGACGGTAACGGGCGGAAACACGCCGCCAGTGGTAAAAAAGGACAAGTATGAGGTTTCGCGGGCGCTCACAACGCAGCCTTGACCCAAAGTCAAGGCTGATGCTTCCTCCGAATTTTCGGGAGATTCTTCTCTCGCGCTCGGAAGAAGGCGGCCTTGTGCTTACCACTTACGATAACTGCCTGGTGGGCTTTCCGCTTAATGACTGGCTGAAGTTTGAAGAAAAAATGGACGCCATGCCCAATGCCAACCGCCTGCTGCGCGACTTTCGGCGTACCGTGCTGGGCGGGGCGGAAGAAAAGCTTCTTGATTCACAGGGCCGCATCCTGCTTTCCAAAGACCATCTGGCTTATGCAGGCATAACGCGCGACGCAGTGGTTGTGGGGCAGGGGTCCCGCTTTGAAATATGGGATCCGGCCCGGCTTGAGGCCGTGCTGTCGCAAAATTTTGATGATATTACAAACAATTTGGAGCCGGGCTTTGACATCTTTGTCTGACGCCGCCCCCCTGGCGGAAGCTTCCGGCGGGCAGCAGGCCGCGCCTTCTGTCCCTTCTGGCGCCCCTTCCGCGGCTGACCGGCATATTCCGGTGCTGTTCGCGGAAACCATGGAAGCCCTGTCCGTTAAAAAAGGCGGGCGCTACCTTGACGGCACCCTTGGCATGGGCGGCCACAGTGAGGGAATTTTGCGGGCCGGCGGCCATGTTCTTGGCCTTGACCAGGACTTGCAGGCCCTGGATCTTGCGCGGGCGCGTCTGGCCCCGTTTGAAGGAAATTTTCATGCCGCGCACAGCGCCTTTGCGGACTTCGCGCCAGAGCTGGAAAAGCTGGGCTGGGAATCTTTGGATGGCGCGCTGGTTGACCTTGGGGTTTCTTCCTTCCAGATAGATACCCCGGAACGCGGCTTCAGCTTTTTGGCCGATGGCCCTCTGGACATGCGCATGGACAAAAGCGGCGGCGCGCAACCCGGCACCGCCCCGGCGGCCAACCTGGTCAACCGCGCCCCTGTCAAGACGCTGAAAAAAATTATAGAGGAATACGGCGAAGACCCGCAGGCCGGGGCCATAGCCCGGGCCATAGAAAATGCCCGCAACAAGGCCCCCATAGAAACCACCGCCCAGTTGGCGCATATTGTGGAAATGGCCTACCCGCCCAAATGGCGGGCCAAGGCCAGAAACCACCCGGCCACCCGCACCTTTCAGGCCCTGCGCATGGTTGTGAACAACGAGCTGGAACAGCTGGAACTGTTTTTGCGCCGCATAGTGCCGTTTTTGGCTCCTGGCGGGCGCTTGGCGGTAATAAGCTTCCATTCGCTGGAAGACCGCATGGTGAAGCATTTTTTGCGTGAAGAAGCCACAGACTGCCTTTGCCCGCCGCATATCATGCGTTGTTCATGCGGGCACCGGGCCAGCTTGGAAATTTTGGACAAAAAGGGCGTTACCCCGTCGGAAAAGGAACTGGCCGCCAACCCGCGTTCATCATCCGCCCGCCTTCGGTCAGCCCGCAAGATTTGATGCAGCGCCGGGGCAAGGGCGGCCGCGCAAGCGGCGTATCCCCGCGAAATAAAAGGGCGCATGTTCTGCGCAAATGATTTTGGTGAAAGATTTTGCTGAATGGTTTTCAAGGGGGGCATATGGAAGGCGCGGGCAAACAAATAAATGAAGCGGGCAACGGCAATGCCCTGCGCCGGGTATGGGCCTTTTGCACGGTCTGCCTTTTTATCAGCGCGGTCATTTTGGGCCTGGCGCTGGTCTGGCTGAACCTTGAACGGGTGGATCTGGGCTACAAACACAAAGCCCGGCTTGACCTTTTGGCGGAACGGCGCAGCATGGGTGAAAAGCTTGAAGTGGAAAAAGAACGCCTTCTCAGCCCGCAAATATTGATGCAAAAAGCCCGCGCAATGGGCAAAAATGACGCCCGGCCCGGTCAGGTAAGGCGTATGGAAAATAACTGGTAAGCCACATGCGCAAACATTACCCCAAAGAACGCCTGGCCCTGCGGGAACGGGAAAAAAAGCCGGTCAAAGCCATCCGGCCCAATATCTCGTTGCGCGGCTATGAACGCCCCGGCGCGGACAAGGGCGGCTTTAACGATACCCGCTGGGGGCGCACCCGCGTGTGGGTTGTGGGCGGCTTTATGGGGCTGGCGGCTTTTGTGCTGTGGTGCCGCGTTTTTTACATTCAGATAATCAATGGGCCGGAATATGCGGAAAGGGCGGCCCGCCAGCATTCTGTGGCGGAAGTCACCGCCGGGCAGCGCGGGGTAATATATGACCGCAACGGCGTTGTGCTGGCCCGCAGTGTGGAACATTTTTCCATTTACGCCCGCCCGGCGGAACTGGCCGACATGTCTGAAACCACGCTGGCCCTTTCCAAAATTTTGAACATTCCGGTGGCGCGTATGCGCAAAATACTTACTGAACCCAAGGGGTTTGTGTGGGTGGCCCGCAAGGTGGACGACAAGGCCGCCAAAGATGTGCGGGAAGCGAAACTGCGCGGCGTTTACCTAACCCCGGAATATGAGCGCATTTACCCCAACCGCCACGCCGCCGGGCAATTGCTGGGCTTTGTGGGCATAGACGGCAAGGGGCTTGAAGGGCTTGAAGGGGCCTTCCAGACCCGCCTTTCCGCCTCAGAGGCGCGCCAGATAATAACGCGCGATGCCAGAGGCCGCCGTATTTACCTGGACGGCAAGGAAGAAGCGGAAAAGCTTTCCGGGCAAGATTTGCACCTGACCATTGACCTGGTTATGCAAATGTTCGCGGAACAGGCGCTGGAAAAATATATTTCCGAATTTGGGGCCAAATGGGGCGGCTGCATCGTTATTGATATAGAAAGCGCGGAAATTCGCGCCTGGGCGCAGTATCCCTTCTTTAACCCGAACAGCTACCAGAATTTTTCTCAAAACGTGCGGCGTGACAAGCTGGCGCTGGATTCTTTGGAACAAGGTTCCACCATGAAGGCCTTTACCATGGCTACAGCGCTGCAAGAAAAAATTGTGGACAAAAATACCGAATTTAACTGCGAAAACGGGCAGTGGAAGTTCCGCAACGTGGTTATACGCGATACATCCCCGCACGGCGTATTGCCGGTGCATAAAATATTCCGGGTTTCCAGCAACATAGGTTCCGCCAAGGTCGGGCTCAAGCTGGGGGCGCAAACCTATTGGGGATATTTGGATCGCCTTGGTTTTGGCCGCCGCACCGGCCTGCCCCTTATGGGGGAAAGCGTGGGCATTTTGCGCCACTACAGCCAGTGGGGCGACGTGGATACCGCCAACTCCGCCTTTGGGCAAAGCTTTTCCGCCACAGCGGCCCAGGTTGCCCAGGCCTATCTTTGCCTGGTCAGCGGCGGGATAAAACGCCAGCTAAAGCTGGTTGCGGATGACATCAAGCCCAAAACAGAGGGCGCGGCGGATCCGTTGCTGGATACCAACGCCTCCTACCGGGTGTATTCAGAAGAAGTAAGCCGCCAATTGCTGGAATTTTTGACCGATGTGGTGGAAAAGGAAGGCGGCACCGGGGCTTTGGCCCTTATTCCGGGCCTGAAGGTGGGCGGCAAAACCGGCACCGCCCAGAAGGCGGACGCCAGCGGGCGTTACGGTTCCAAGCGCGTGGCCTCTTTTGTGGGCGTGGTGCCGGCAGATAAACCCCGCTACCTGATTGTGGCGATTATAGACGAGCCGGTGAAAAATTCTTACGGCGGCGTGGTGGCGGCCCCGGTTTTCCGCGAGGTAGCCATGCGCACCCTGTCCCATGACGGCTACCTGCCCGTGCCGGAAGACCCGATGCAGGCCGCCCTGCTGGAGGCCGGCAAGCTGAAGCCGGACGCGCAAATACGCCAAAGCGTGAAGGAACAGAAGGAAAAGGCCGCGCAAGAAAGATACCGCGCCCTGCAAGCCCAGCGTGAAAACCCCGGCCCCCAGGTGCAGGAATTTAACCCGGAAAAACGCCTGCAGGCCCCGTCCACGCAAAAGGTGCCGAACATGCTGGGCCTTGATGTGCGTGAAGCGGTGGAATTGTGCAGCCGGGCAGGCGTTTTGCCAAAGCTTTACGGCAGCGGCAGCATAGTAATAAAGCAAAAACCGGAAGCCGGCCAAAGCTGGCCGGAAAAGAAAAACGGGCAGGAAGCGGCCTTGTGGCCCATTCTGTGGTTGGGTGAAAGGTAAAAGACATGGTTTTGCAATTTATAGGTTTTGAAGAACTGCTTCTTTCCGCCCCGGCGCAGTCCGGCGCTATAAAGACAGATTCCCGCCAGGTGGAACACGGCGACATTTTTGTTGTCCTGCCGCCCACAGTCCAGGGCGGGGCAAACCTGAAGGCCGGTGAAAGCGTTCCGGGCGGCAACAGCGGCGGGGATCAGTACCTGCACGCCGCCATATGTTCCGGCGCGGCCTATATTGTCTGCGCTGAAGACCATGTGCCCATGCTGAATTTTTTGTGCGAGGCGGAAGGGGAAAACGGGCGCGATGTCATAGCCTGCCTTGTCCCTTCCACCCGCAAGGCGTTGGGCCAGTTGGCCCTGGCCGCGCACAAGGGGGGGCAGGGTTACCCCGCGCTGGTGGGCATAACCGGCACCAACGGCAAAACCACCATCAGCTATTTGCTGGAACATCTTTTTTCCGGCCTGTGGCGTAAAACCGGGGTCATAGGCACCATTTCATACCGCTGGCCCGGCTTCACGCAGGCTGCCCCGCTTACCACGCCGGGGTGTTTGCAACTGCATTCCCTTATGGGCCAAATGGCCGGGGCCGGGGTGGATGTGGCGATTATGGAAGTTTCTTCCCACGCGCTGGAACAGGAAAGGGTAGCCGGGCTGAACTTTCGGGCGGCCATCTTCACCAACCTGACCCAGGATCATCTTGATTATCATGGGGATATGGAAAATTATTATCAGGCCAAGGCCCGGTTGTTCCAAAACCCGGAAGAAGGCGGGGTGCCCGTAAAAAACAAGCTTTGCGCCATAAATGCCGATGACCACTACGGCCGCAGAATGCTTGAAGAATGCGCCCTGCGCGGGGAAGATTCGGGCGTGCTGGTGGCCTACAGCTTCAAAGGGCTGGAATTTGCCGGGGCCAGAACCCTGCATGGCCGCATAGTGGAATCTTCCATCAAGGGCCTTACGCTGGAAATGAATTTTGAAGGGCAAAGCTGGCAATTGCGCAGCCCGCTGGTAGGGGCCTTCAACGCCTACAACCTGCTGGCGGTGCAAGCCCTGGCCCTGGGCGGCGGCGCGGATGCGGAAGGCCTGGCCTGCCTGGAAAATTTTACCGGGGTGCCGGGGCGTTTGCAGCGGGTGGAAAATGAATGGGGCCTGAATATTTTTGTGGATTACGCCCACACGCCGGATGCCCTTGTCAACGTGCAAACCACGCTGCGTGAAGTGGGCAAGGGCCGCCTGATAACGGTTTTTGGCTGCGGCGGCAACCGCGACAGCAAAAAGCGGCCCATCATGGGCCAGGCCGTGGCGGAATATTCCGATGTGGCGGTGCTTACCTCTGACAACCCGCGCCGGGAAAAGCCGGAGGATATTATGGCGGATGTTTTCCCCGGCCTTATAAAGGCAAAGGAAATTCACCAGAACCCGGATCGCCGGGCCGCCATTGCCAAGGCCCTTAGCCTGCTTGGGCCGGAAGATACCCTGCTGATAGCCGGAAAGGGACATGAGGATTACCAGATTATAGGCGATGAAAAATTCCCCTTTGATGACCGGGAAGTTGTGAAGGAGGCCTTAAAATGCCTATGAATTTGCGCCAGATAGCTGAAAGCATGGGCAGCGCGCTGCCGGAAATATTTTTGAACCGGGCGGAACAGATCCCCACCGGGGCCAATATGGATAGCCGCCTTGTGAAGCCTGGCGATGTTTTTGTCTGCATTGGCGGCACCAGGGTGGACGGGCACGATTTTGCCGTGCAGGCCGTTTCCGCCGGGGCCATGGCGGTTATTGCGGAACGCGACCCCTTTGCCGGGTGTGAAGCGCCTGTGCCGGTTCTGCTGGTCAAAGACAGCATAAAGGCCATAGGCCTTTGGGCCGCCGCGTACCGCGCCCAAACCAAAGCCAAAGTAATAGGCATTACCGGCACAGCGGGCAAAACGTCTGTCAAGGAAGTGCTGGCCGCCGTGCTTGCGGTGCGCGGGGCCACCAGCCGCAACCATTCCAACATGAACAACCAGATAGGCCTGCCCCTTTCCATGCTGAACGCGGGCCTTGATGACGCCTTTTGGGTAATGGAGGCCGGCATCAGCGCCCACCACGACATGGATGAACTTGGGGCCATTTTGCAACCGGACCTGGCGATAATTCTTAACGTGGGCATGGGGCACCTTAGCGGGCTGGGCGACAAGGGCGTGGCCTACTACAAATCGCGCTTCCTGGCCTGGCTGCAAAAAGACGGCCTTGGGCTGGTAAGCGCCGATTACCCGGAACTGGCGCGGGAAAGCGCCGCCCACAAGCGCCGCTTGTTGCACTTTTCCACCCGGCGGTCAGATGTGGAATATTCCGCGTCCTACCTTGGCCCGGCATCTGCCGCCACCGGGCGTTACAACGTGAGTTTGCGGGGCGGGCATTATGAAATGACGGCCCCCTTCCGCGGGAATTTTGGTTCAGAAAACGTGGCCGCCATTGCCGGGGCCGCGCACCTGCTTGGCCTTGGCCCAAAGGAAATTGCCCTTGGCCTGGCCGGGGCCGCCCTGCCCAAACAGCGTTTTTATTGCAGCAGCCTGTTTTATACCGGCGCGTCCACAAATAATGGCGCCTGCGCCGGTAACGGCGAATGGGTGCTTATAGATGACAGTTACAACGCCAACCCGCTTTCCACCGGGCGCATGCTGGAAACAGCGGCGGAAATGTCCAGAGAACTTTCTCGCAAACTGGTGCTGGTAATGGGTGAAATGCTGGAACTGGGTGAAGAATCTGAAGCAGCGCACCGGGAAATTGGCCGCAAGATGGCCATGGCCGACCTGATATGCTGGAAGGGCGGTCAGGCGGAAGCTGTGGAACAGGGCCTGAAGGAAGCCGGTTGCAAGGGCCGCTTCATGCGCGTGGGCAGCGCGGATGAATTTCGTGAGGTTTTGCGCGGCCTGGGCGAAGATGAAATGTTGACCGGCGGCGTGGCGCTTTTCAAAGGTTCACGCGGCAACCGGCTTGAAGAACTGGCGGAAGTTTTTAAAGAAAAGTTCAAGGGTCAGCCAATATAACGCGACAGTACAATGCAACAGTGCAATGCGACAGTATAATGCAACATAATGCAATGGTGCGGCAATAATACGGGAAGCTTATGTTCTATCATCTTTTGGTGCCGTTAAGTTCGGCTTTTTCAGCCTTCAACGTTTTTCGTTACATAACCTTCCGTTCGGTGTGGGCCTTGCTGACCGCCCTTATTATTTCCATTCTGGTGGGGCCGTATTTTATAAACTGGCTGCGCCGTTTGAAGTTTGGGCAATATATTCAGGAAGATGTAACAAAACACAAGGCCAAGGCCGGCACCCCCACCATGGGCGGGCTTTTGGTGGCCTTTTCTTTGGTAATAAGCGTCCTTTTGTGGGCAGACCTAAGCAATGTCTACGTCTGGCTTGCCATGCTCATTTTTGTGGGTTTTGGCGCTGTGGGCTTCATGGACGACTGGCTTAAAATAAAACGCCGCAACAACAAGGGCCTTTCCGCAAGGCAAAAATTTTTGGGGCAAATGCTGGTGGGCGGCGTGGCAATGTTTGCCCTGGTGCAGCTTCCCGCCTATTCAACAGAACTTTATGTGCCGTTTTTTAAAGATATTACGCCGGATCTGGGCTGGTTTTATGTGCCCTTCGCCATGTTGGTAATGGTGGGGGCCTCCAACGGGGTAAACCTTACAGACGGGCTGGACGGCCTGGCCATTGGCCCCACCATTGTCGCCGGGGCCTGCTTTGCCGTATTTGTCTACATAGCGGGCAACGCCAACCTGGCCACATATTTGCAGGTTGCGCCGGTCTCCGGCGTGGGTGAGGTAACGGTGTTTTGCGGCGCCCTGGTCGGGGCGTCCATGGGCTTTTTATGGTACAACGCCTACCCGGCCCAGCTTTTCATGGGCGATGTGGGTTCCCTTTCTTTGGGCGGGAGCCTGGGCTTTTTGGCCGTGCTTTGCAAGCAGGAACTGGTGCTGTTGCTGGTGGGCGGCATTTTTGTGGTGGAAACACTTTCTGTAGTCATTCAGGTAAGCTACTTCCGTTTTACCGGGGGCAAGCGCATTTTCAAGATGGCCCCCTTGCATCACCACTTTGAACTTAAGGGCATACCGGAATCAAAAATTATCATACGCTTCTGGATAACCGCCGCCCTGCTTGGGCTGGCGGCGCTTTCCGTACTTAAACTGCGTTGACGGTGGCTGGATATGAGCAATCTACCAAGTTTTGACCCTGAAGTTTACGGCCTGTTCAAGCGCGGCGATGTTGTGGCCGTGGTGGGCGCGGCCGCGTCCGGCTTTTCCGCCTGCAAGCTGTTGCGCCAAATGGGCGCGCGGGTGCGCCTGCTGGAAAAGAACCCGGCCAACGTAAGCGCGGAATTTAAGGCCTTTTTGGATGAAGCGGGTTTTGAACTGCGCACCGGGGCGCACAAGCCGGAAGATTTTAGCGATGCGGCCCTTGTGGTGACCAGCCCCGGCGTACCCTTGAAAATTTTGGAACCACTGCTGGCGGAAGCCGGCGGCGTGCCGCTGGTCTCTGAACTGGAGCTGGGCTACCTTTTTGTGGGCCAGCCCATCCTTGCCATAACCGGCACCAGCGGCAAAACCACTACCGCCAGCCTGGCCGCGGCCATGCTGGAAGAAGCCGGCAAAAAAGTCTTCCTTGGCGGCAACATAGGCACCCCGCTTTGTGAATA
Organism: Desulfovibrionaceae bacterium; assembly: GCA_031552315.1. GTDB lineage: Bacteria > Desulfobacterota > Desulfovibrionia > Desulfovibrionales > Desulfovibrionaceae > JAVBMP01. The sequence goes on from JAVBMP010000054.1 coordinate 9,011, forward strand.
CGCGCTTATGGAAAAAAAGGCCGAGGTGCTGGTGCTGGAGGTAAGCAGCTTCCAGTTGCAGGCCTGCCGCCGCTTTCACCCCCGGGTGGCCCTGTTGCTTAACCTTTCAGAAAACCACCTTGACCAGCACAAGGATATGGATGAATACCGCGAGGCCAAATTCCGCATCTTCATGAACCAGAACCGGAATGATGTGGGCATAGTTGGCGATGAGCTTTTTATGGAAGCGCAAAAACGCAACCTGCGTTGCCGTCTGGAAGTTTTCAACCACAGTTCGCGCTTTCCCAAAAGCCGCCTGTTTGGTGAACACAACCGGGCCAACATGGAAGCTGCCTTCATGGCCGTGCGGGAATTTGGCGTTACGGAAGAAGCGGCCCGCCGCGCGGTGGAAAAGTTCGCCCCCCTGCCGCACCGCCTGGAAATGGCCGGTGAATGGGGCGGGGTGCTGTACATCAACGATTCCAAATGCACCACGGTGGAAGCCCTGCGCGTGGCCCTGCAAGCTATGGAACTGCGGCCCACCCTGCTGCTGGTCGGCGGGGTCTTCAAGGGTGGAGACCTGGAATCATTGCGCGGCCTTATAAAGGCCAAGGTCAAGGCCCTGGGTCTTTTTGGGGCCAGCCGGGAAATTTTTGAAAAGGCCTGGGCGGATATTGTCCCCGCCAGTTGGAGCCCAACCCTGCGCGAAGCCATGGAAAAGCTGGACAAGGTTGCCGAACCCGGCGACGCCATGCTGCTGGCCCCGGCCACTTCCAGCTTTGACCTTTATGCCAATTACAAGGAACGCGGCAAAGATTTTATGGGCATAGCCAAACAACTTGGCGCGGCCCGCCTTCAAGCGGCGGACGCTGCCACCCGGGATGACGCGGATGCGGCCCCCGGGTATGAGGCGGCCCTAAAAGGTGATGCGCTATGACCAGCCAAACGGGAAGCCTGAACTCCAGATTCGGTTCCAGAACCGTTCACCAGCCCTTCACCCCGGCCCCTGTGGAGCCGAAGGCAGGCTGGAATTTTGACTGGTGGTTTTTGGCTTTCGCCCTTATTCTGCTGGGTTTCGGCCTTATAATGGTGTTTTCCAGCAGTGGGGTTTTAAGCGCGCAACGGCACAATGACCGTTACTACTTTTTTTACCGGCAACTCTTTTTTGGCGGCATAGGCTTTATCGCCATGATCACCGCCGCGTTGCTGCCGCGCAACGTGCTGCACAAGTTGCACTACCCCATTTTATTCGGGGCGCTGTTTTTGTTGCTGCTTACCATCACCCCGCTGGGGCGGCGCGTCAACGGGGCGCGGCGCTGGCTTTCTTTTGGGCCGGTGGGTATTCAGCCCATGGAATTTGCCAAAATTGCCCTGGTTATCTACCTTGGATATTTTTTGAGCGTAAAACAGGCCATTATCAAGACCTTCAGCCGGGGCATCATTCCGCCTTACGCCGTAACCGGGGTCTTTTGCCTTATTTTGCTGGCCCAGCCGGATTTTGGCGGGGCGCTGATGTTTACCACTCTGCTGTTTTTGATGTGCCTGGTGGGCGGCACAAGGGTTACCTATTTGGGCGTTACCGCCTTCCTGGCCATAATAAGCCTGGTGCTGGTAATGATTATGGAACCTTACCGGCTGGAACGCCTTAAAACCTACCTTGACCCCTTCAAGGACCCCACCGGCAGCGGGCACCAGCTTGTGCAGTCCTTCCTGGCCTTTGGCTCCGGCGGCTTTACCGGCGTTGGCCTTGGGGCCAGCAAGCGCAAGTATATGTTCCTGCCGGAAGGGCATACGGACTTCATCATGTCCCTGCTGGGCGAGGAAGTGGGCTTCATAGGGCTTTCTCTGGTTATTTTGATTATGTGCCTTCTGGTGTGGCGCGGGTTGCGCATAGCGGTGCGCCAAACGGAACTGCGCGGGCGCTTCACCGCCTTTGGCCTGACCATGATCATTGCCCTTTCCATGATCTTCAACCTGGCCGTGGTTACGGGCACCGTGCCGCCCAAGGGCGTGCCCATGCCGTTTTTCAGCTACGGGGGCAGCAGTTTGCTTTCCATAATGATTTGCGTTGGCCTGCTGCTTAACTATTCACGCACGCAGGAAGAAACGGCGCGTAAAAAAGATGGGCGGGGCTGATATGAAAAAGGCCGTTTTAAGCACCGGCGGCACCGGGGGCCACATTTTCCCGGCCCTGGCCGTGGCGGAAGAGCTTAAGCTGCGCTACCCCGGCATGCACATTGTTTTTATGGGCGGGCTGAAGGGGCCGGAAGGCGACATGGCCCGCAAGGCCGGGCTGGAATTTATAGGCCTGCCCGTGCAGGGGTTTTTCGGGCGGGGCATAAAGGCCCTGGGCGCGGCCTGCGACATGGGCCGGGCTGTGCTGAACGCGCGGGCCTTCATGAAAAAGTTCAAGCCGGATTTCGTGCTGGGCTTTGGCGGTTACGCATCCGCCGCCGCCGTGCTGGGCGGCCTGCTGGCCCATGTGCCCACAGCCGTGCATGAACAGAACAGCGTGCCCGGCATGGCCAACAAACTGGCCGGGCGCTTCGCGCACCGGGTTTACCTTTCCCTGCCGGACACGCACAACGCCTTCAAGGCGGAAAAGTGCCGCCTTACCGGCAACCCGCTACGCGCCTCTATTGCCGCTATTTATGACGAACGCGGGGCAGGTTCACCGGGGGCGCAAGGGGCATTAACAAGGCCGCCGCAAAAAAGGCTGCTGGTCATGGGCGGCAGCCAGGGCGCAAGGGCCATTAACAAGGCCGTGCTTGGCGCGTTGCCCAAACTGCTTTCCGCCGGGTTTACCCTGCGCTGGCAGGCCGGGCCAAAGGAATTTGAAGCTGTGCGGGCAAGCGCCTTGCAGCTTGAAGGGGCGGAACAGGCCTTGGCGGCGGGCCGCCTGGAAATTTCCGCCTTCATAGACGACATGGCCGGCGTTTACCGCTGGGCGGATTTGGCCCTGTGCCGGGCCGGGGCCACCAGCGTGGTGGAATTGGCGGCGGCGGGCGTACCCGCGCTGTTTGTGCCCTTCCCGGAAGCCACGCACAACCACCAGTTGCACAACGCCCGCGCGGTGGCAGGGCAGGGCGCGGCCCTGGTGCTGGAACAAAAAGACCTTTCAGCAGAAAGGCTTTTGGCGGACTTGCAAGGCCTTTTCAGCGCCCCGGGCCGTCTGGAGGCAATGTCCGCGGCAGCGCTGGCAAGCGCCAAACCGCAAGCCGCCGCCCGCCTGGCGGATGAGCTGGAAATTTTGGCGCGGATCTGATTTTAAAATTTCATGTTGAAAATGCGTTGACAGTTGCGCGGCAAAGGCCCGCAAGCGTTTTGGCTCACTACAAACTAAAGGTAAGAAGTTATGCACCGAATTCAAGGTATTCATATGATAGGCATTGGCGGTTCCGGTATGAGCGGAATAGCCGAGGTGCTGCATAACCTTGGGTACACCGTGGCCGGTTCAGACGTTGCGGAAAGCGCCACCGTGCGCCGTTTGCGCACCCTGGGCATGAAAATAGCCATAGGACACGCGGCGGCGAATGTGAATGACGCTCACGTTGTGGTGCGTTCCTCCGCGGTAAAGGACGACAACCCGGAAGTTGCAGAGGCCCGCGAACGCGGCATACCCATTATCCCCCGCGCCGAAATGCTGGCGGAACTTATGCGCTTGCGCCGGGGCATAGCCATTGCGGGCACGCACGGCAAAACCACTACCACATCGTTTACCGCGTCCATTTTTGAAGAAGCCGGGCTTGACCCCACGGTAATTATCGGCGGGCTGCTTAACGCCTACGGCGCAAACGCCCGTCTGGGCGGCGGGCGCTATTTGATAGCAGAGGCCGATGAATCGGACGGTTCCTTCCTGTGCCTGTTCTCCATCTTGAACGTGGTGACCAACATAGACCTTGACCACATGGATCATTATAAAGATCAGGACGAAATTGACGCGGCCTTCCTTTCCTTCATGAACAAGGTGCCCTTTTACGGCATGAACGTGGTGTGCGGTGATGACCCCGGCGTGCGCCGCCTGCTGCCCCAGTTGAAGCGCCCGGTCATGACCTACGGCTTTGGGCCGGGCAACGATTTGCAGGCGGAAGTGTTAAGCTGCGGGGCCACCAGCCGTTTTGACGTGCGCCTGAAGGGCTGCCGCCTTGGCACGGTGGAGCTTTCTCAGCCGGGCCGCCACAATATTTTGAACGCCCTGGCCGCCATTGGCGTTTCCATGCAGGCGGAAATTCCTTCTGAAGTGTGCCTGCGCGGCCTTGCCAAGTTCAAGGGCGTGGGGCGGCGTTTTGAACGCAAGGGTGAACGCGGCGGCGTGCTGGTAATAGACGACTACGGCCACCACCCGGCGGAAATAAAGGCCACCCTTGCCACCGCCCGCGGCTGCTTCCCGGACAAACGCCTAGTTGTGGCCTTCCAGCCGCACCGCTTTTCTCGCACCCAGGCCCTGTTCGGCGAGTTTTGCACCTGCTTCGCGGAAGCGGATTTGCTTTTCCTGACAGAAATATATCCGGCTTCTGAAGCCCCCATCCCCGGCGTAAGCGGGCAAAGCCTGGCCCAGGGCATCAAACAGGTTTCAAACACGCAGGTGGAATACTGCGCCAATTTTGATGAAATAAACGCCAAGCTGCCGGAAACGCTGCGTGAAGGCGATGTGTTCATCACCATAGGCGCGGGCAATATATGGAATGTGGGACGCCGCTGGCTGGAAGAAGGCCAAGGCTGAAAATTGCCGCCCACGGAAATTGTTTTGTAATTGTTCCGCATAGACTGTCTCGGCCGGTAAACCCTGCCAGGCACGAAATTACCGGGCAAGAAGTTACCAGGCAAAAAGGAATGTTGCTATGTCCAGCGCCTTGCAAGTCATAAAGGGGGCCACCCTTGCCGGTCTTACCACCTTGGGGTTGGGCGGGCCGCTTGAGGCTTTGCTGAAGCTTGCCCGGCCGGAAGAGCTGGAACAGGCGGTGGAACTGGAACGCGCCCTGGGGCTGAAAACCGTGGTGCTTGGGCGGGGCAGCAACATCCTTGGGCAGTCTGACGGGCCTTTGCCCCTGCTGGCCATAAAGGCGGACTTCGGGCCGGAACCGTACCTGATCGAAGGGGCGGAACTGAAAGCCCTGCGGAAAGAAAGCGCGGCTGAAACGGCGGAAGCGGAAACAGCGGACGCGGCAGGCAAAACGCTGGTACGCGCCGGTTGCGGCGTGCCCCTGCCCGCCCTGGTGCGTTTTACCATTGAAAACGGTCTGGCCGGTATGGCCGGCCTGGCCGGAATACCCGGCAGCCTTGGCGGGGCCGTGGCCATGAATGCCGGTTCCTACGGGGCGGAAACGGGCGATGTGCTGCACAGCGTGCGCGTGTTCAGCCCGGAATACGGGTTTGAAACTTTCAGCGTGGCGGAATTGCGGGCCGCCGGTTTGGGGTACAGGCATTTCGCCCTGCCCGGCAAAAACCGCCCGGCCCCGCGCTGGTTTGTGATTATTGAGGCCGTGTTCGCCTTTGTCCCCGGCAATAAAGATGCCCTGAAGGCGGAATTTCAAGATTGCCTGACGCGTAAAAAGGCCACCCAGCCGGTGCAGGGGCGCAGCGCGGGTTGCGTGTTCAAAAACCCGGCCCCCGGCGTTTCAGCGGGCAAGCTGCTGGATGAGGCGGGCTTTAAAGGCAAACGGCGCGGCAACATGGCCTTTTCAGACCTGCATGCCAACTTTTTGCTGAATTTGCGGGCGGAAGGCGAAAACGGAAAGGCGCCCGTAAGCAATGCTGCTGACGCCATGCAGCTTGTTCAGGAAGCCCAACAGGCCGTGCTGGAAAAAAGCGGGCACAAACTGGAAATGGAAGTGAAGCTATGGCCGTAAGCCAAAGACGCATGCCGCCCAAAGCCTCTTCACGCCTGGTGCTTACCCGCAACGGCGGAAAAAATGAAGGGGTAAACCGTTACAAGGCCGCCCCAAAAGTTAAGAAGGAAATGAATATTTCCGCCTTGCCGCTGGAAGGGGCCAAAAGCCTGTTGACATGGCTTGGAATAATGGTTGGCGGTCTGCTGATTTTTGCCGGGGCAGGCTTCGGGTTGCTACAAGGTTATAAATATTTTACTTCCGGTGAATTTTTTCGCCTAAAAACTATTGATACATGGGGTCTTAATAGGTTAGACTCTAGAGAAATTTTAGAAATGACCGGACTGGGTGGCGACGTATATGTCAATACTCTTGCATTATCTATTGATAAAATTGAAGAAATTGTATCGTGTAACCCCTGGGTGGCGGAACTTTCTGTCAAGCGGGTACTTCCGGATAAACTGGTCATAAGCGTCAAGGAACGTGACCCGGGCTTTTGGGTGCAGCAAGACGGCGAAATGCTTTACGCGGATGCCGTCGGGCGGCTTATTGCCCCGGTCAGCAGTAAAAATTTTGTCTCGCTGCCGCTGTTGGAAGTTGAACCGGGCGCGGAAATCTATTGTGGACGTTTGCCGGAAATAATGGCCGGGCTGGCCAAATCGGCCCCTCCGGTGGGTATGGAAAAAATTTCCTGGGTGCGGCTTGAAGCTTCAGGGTCATTGCAGTTTCGCCTTACAAGCAACAATCTTTTGCTTTCTATAGGGCTGGAAGACTGGCAGGGCAACCTGCAACGCCTTGGCCGGGTGCTGCAAGACCTGGCCCTTAGGGGAGAACTGCGCGAGGCCGGCGTGGTAAGGGCAGACGGGCATACCGTGCTGGTGGAAAAAAAAGGCTGATTTTGTCAACGTATTGTACATACAGGGTATATGCCCTTCATATATAAAGACTTGGGAACAGGAGGAAGGGAAATGTCAAAGTCTGAGCTGGTAGTCGGCCTTGACATAGGCACAACAAAAATTTGCGCGGTAGTGGGCGTGCCCACCATCGACGGGGTGGATATTGTCGGCATAGGCACCAGCAATTCCTCCGGCCTGCGCAAAGGCGTGGTTGTGCATATTGAAGAGACGGTCTCATCCATTCAAAAAGCCTTGCAAGAGGCGGAGCTTATGGCGGACTGTGAAATAAAGTCCGTCTACGCCGGTATTGCCGGCAGCCACATACAAGGCACAAACAGCCAGGGCATGATAGCCATAAAAGGTGAAGAGGTTACGGACAAGGACATTGAACGCGCCATAGACGCGGCCAAAGCCATTGCCATACCGCTTGACAGAGAGGTTATTCATGTTCTGCCGCAGGAATTTGCGGTTGATGACCATACCGGCATCACCCACCCGCGCGGCATGGCCGGGGTGCGCCTTGAAGTAAAGGTGCATATTGTCACCGGTTCCGTCACCAGCACGCAAAACATCTTGCGCACCTGCCACAGAAGCGGACTTGATGTTTCCGACATCGTGCTGGAATCCATGGCGTCGGCCCGCGCCGTGCTTACGGAAGAAGAACGCAAACGCGGCAGCGTCCTTATAGATATTGGCGGCGGCACCACCGACATAGCGGTATTTTTGAACGATTCCATCCGCTATACCAACGTGCTGCCCCTGGGCGGGCAAAACCTTACCAATGACATAGCTTACGGGCTGCGCACCACCATGCAGTGCGCGGAAGATATAAAGCTTAACTATGGCTGCGTGCTGGCCGACCTGGTGCGCGAGGATGAAAGCATAGACGTACCCAGCCATGGCGGGCGTGACGTAAGCCGCCTTTCACGCCGGGTGCTGGCCGATATTTGCCAGCCGCGCATGGAAGAGCTTTTGGCCCTGGCCAATCAGGAACTTAACAAGTCACAACTGCGCAAATACTTCCGTGAAGGGGTTGTGCTTACCGGCGGGGCCACGCTTATTGAAGGCTGCCAGGAACTGGCGGAACACGTCTTCAACCTGCCGGTGCGCATAGGGCGGCCCCGCAACATAGGCGGGCTGAAAGATGTTGTGGACAGCCCCAAATACGCGACAGCCGTGGGCCTTTTGCTTTACGGCGTGGACAAGCGCAACCAGAATGAACCCGGCAACTTCACCATTGGCGAAGGCAGCATGTTCGGCCGGGTGTTCGGCCGCATGAAAAAGTGGTTCAGTGATATTTCATAAGCAACAAGAAATTTTTTGATATATTTATCCGTTATCTAAGGAGAGGCAAAATGGATATGATAGATTACATGGCTGAACAGAGCGCGGAATTTTTTAGTGAACAGGCCCCAAAAATTAAAGTCATAGGCGTGGGCGGCGGCGGCGGCAACGCTGTAAACAACATGGTGCGCCAGGGCATTCAGGGTGTAACTTTTATTGCCGCCAACACAGACGTGCAGGCCCTTGGGCATTCCATGGCCGACCACCGTTTGCAGATAGGCAGCCGCATTACCAAGGGCCTTGGCGCGGGCGCCAACCCCAACATTGGGCGTGAAGCCGCCATGGAAAGCCAGGAACAGATCAAAGACCTTATAAGCGACGCCAACATGGTGTTTGTTACAGCAGGCATGGGCGGCGGCACCGGCACCGGCGCGGCCCCGGTAATTGCCCGCATTGCCAAGGAACTGGGCATTCTTACCGTGGGCGTTGTTACCAAGCCCTTCAGCTTTGAAGGGAACCGCCGCAAACAGGCTGCGGAAGGCGGCATTGCGGAACTGCAAAAGCATGTGGACAGCCTTATAACCATACCCAACGACCGCTTGATGCAGCTTGCCCACAAAAAAGCCACCTTCAAGGAAATGCTGGCCCGGGCCGATGATGTGCTCTTTCAGGCTGTTAAAGGCATTTCAGACCTGCTTATGGTTCCCGGCCAGATCAACCTTGACTTTGCCGACCTTAAGGCCGTTATGTCTGAATCCGGCCTTGCCATGATGGGCACCGGCGCGGCCACCGGGGAAAACCGCGCCAGAGAAGCGGCCAACCGCGCCATTACCAGCCCCTTGCTGGAAGATGTGGACATTGTGGGCGCCAGAGGCGTGCTGATGAACATTACCAGCACCAATGAAGTAACCATGGACGAAATAGCCGAAGCCACCACCATTCTGAATGAAGTGGCCCACCCGGAAGCCCTTATTCTGTTCGGCGTGGTCTTTGATGAAAACATGGAAGACGGCATCCGCATTACCGTTGTAGCCACCGGCATTGCCAATGGCGTGGAACAAATGCCCGATGCCGGGCTTGCCGCCGCCAAGGTTATAAACATGCAGCCCGTGCCGGGCATGAACACCCGCACGCCGGGCATTCAGCCCACCCCTGCCGCAAACCCGGCCTACGCGGCCCAGCCCGCCGCGCCGTATGCGCAGCAGGCCCCCTATGGCGGGCAAATTCCGTCCCAGCAGCCCTATGGCCGCATACCGGGCGGCAATACCCAGGTGCCGACTTACATACGCAAGCAAGACCAGGGCGGTATGGGCGTAAAGCCCACGCATAACCCCGGCGGCACGGAATTCAGTTTTGACAGTGATGATTTTGAAATTCCCTCTTTTATGCGTAAACAGGCAAATTAACGTAATTTGACATTCAAATGCGGATTCGCTTTGGCGCATAAACCCGCGCTCCCCATAGGCACGCCTCTCGTCTTGGGGGAGCGCGGGTTTAAAATTTTCAGCCTGCTTTGAGAAGGATATGTCTGAAGGAACCCTCTACATCATAGGCCTTGGCCCGGGAGACCCATCCCTGCTGCCGCCGCTGGCCGTGGCCGCGCTGGAAAAATGTTCCGTGCTGGCCGGTTATTCCCCCTATCTTGAACTGTTGGAAGCGCGTCACCTGCAAGGCCGTCACATTATCAAAAGCGGCATGATGGGTGAGGTTGCCCGCTGCAATGCGGCTATCAACGCGGCTTTGGGAATTGAGCCGGGCGCGGCTTTGGGCACCGCTTTGGGCGCTGGGACGGGAACGCCGGCGGCTAAAGGCACCGGCGCGGGCCGCAACGTCGCCCTGGTCTGTTCCGGAGATTCCGGCATCTACGCCCTGGCCGGGCTGGTCTTTGAACTTATGGAAAAGCGCGGCCTTGGGCTTACCGACCTGGCGGTGGAGGTAATACCCGGCATTCCGGCCCTGTGCGGCGCGGCGGCCCTTCTGGGCGCCCCGCTGATGCACGACTTCGCGGTCATAAGCCTTTCAGACCTGCTTACCCCGTGGGAACTTATTGAAAAACGCGCCCTGGCCGCGCTGGAGGCGGACTTCACCCTGGCTATCTACAACCCGCGTTCCAAAAAGCGGGACTGGCAGCTGGGAAAGGTGTTGGAACACGCCCGGCGCATTCGCGGGGGGCATACCCCGGCCGGGGTGGTGCGCAACGCCTACCGGGCGGAACAGGATGTGCGCGTCATGCCGCTGGCCCAACTGGATGCCGCTTCCGTGGACATGCTTTCCATAGTGCTGCTGGGCAACAGCCAGACGCGCATTTTGCCCGCCCCCGGCCCCAACCCGCACAACTGGGCCGCCGGGGCAAGAATGATAACCCCGCGTGGTTATGCGGAAAAATATAAGCTGTAACGCCATGCTGTCCCGGAAGGGACACAAAAAAGTAAATTGTAGCGAGGTAAATTATGAGCGCGCAAAAAGAATGGAAGGGCATAGTCCTGGCCGGCGGTTCCGGCACCCGCCTGCACCCGCTTACCCTGACGGTAAGCAAGCAGCTTATGCCCATTTATGACAAGCCCATGGTCTATTACCCCATTTCTACCCTGATGATGGCGGGCATTCGCGATATCTGCATTATTTCCACCCCGCACGACCTGCCTTTGTTCAAACGCCTTTTGGGGGACGGCAGCGCCTGGGGTTGCAAGTTTACCTATTTTGAACAGCCCCGCCCGGAAGGCATAGCCCAGGCCTTTTTGCTTACCCGCGACCACATCAAGGGGCACCCGGTGTGCCTGGTGCTGGGCGACAACATATTTTTCGGGCACGGCTTTCAGGACGCGCTGCAACGCGCCCGTGGGGAACGGAGCGGGGCAACCGTGTTCGGCTACCATGTGCGTGACCCGGAACGCTACGGCGTGGTGGAATTTGATGCGGAAGGCCGCGCCGTAAGCATAGAGGAAAAGCCCAAAGAACCGCGTTCCAACTACGCGGTAACCGGCCTGTATTTTTATGATGAACGCATTGTGGAAATTGCGGAAGGCATAAAGCCCTCGGCCCGGGGGGAACTGGAAATAACCGACGTGAACAACGTGTACCTGAACAACAAACAGCTGCGCGTGCAAAAACTTGGCCGGGGCGTGGCCTGGCTGGATACCGGCACCCATGACGCGCTTTTGGCGGCTTCCAGCTTTGTGCAAACGGTGGAAACACGCCAGGGCCTGAAAATATGCTGCCCGGAAGAAATAGCCTGGCGGCAGGGCTTCATAAGCTCGGAACAATTGTGCGACCTTGCCAAACCCCTGGGCAAAAGCGGCTACGGAGAATACCTTTATGAACTGCTGGAAGGCGTGAAGTAGGCCCGGCCCCGGCAGACTGCCCATTGGAAGCCATTGGGCAATGGCCTCCCACACCATCAAGTGGAACAACCATCAAGGATGACAAGCATGCATAAATATCCCTGCCACCTGTTGGGGCTTTTGCTGTCCTTTACGCTTTTCATCTTCCTTCTTTACCTGCCAAGCGGCAATGTAGGCCATGCATCTGCAAGGCTTAACGCCCTGCCGGAAGAGGAAAGGCTTCCGCCCGTGGACGGCAAGTCGTCCGGGAAAGCCAAAGGCCACAACCCGCCGGAGGTTATGATCGGGCATGACCTTAGGGAATCGCTTGTCGGCAGGCCCGGCGGGCAGACCACGCCGGACCACGGCGTGGACGTGGATGAATATATGCCGTTTCAAAGCGGAAACAGGCTGGTTGTGCCGCCCGTTGCGCCGGGTTTGTCCATAGAGGAAAATTACCCGCGCCTGGATGGGGCCATTGCGGTGCTGCCGCTTTACGCTGCGGCGGCACAGGCAATTTACAAGGGGCTGGATGGGCGTTCCATTTACAACTATGTTCAATGCGCCAACACGCGCGATGCTTATCAAAATTTGGTTGACGGCAGGGTAGACATATTTTTCGGCGCGCCCCCTTCCGCCGGGCAGCTTGCCTATGCGCGGGAAAAGGGGGTGGAACTGAAAATAACCCCGCTGGGGCGTGAGGCCTTTGTGTTTTTTACCAACCACAAAAACCCGGTGCGGAATATTACCCTGGATCAAATACGCGCCATTTACACCCGCCGCATAACAAACTGGAAAGAACTGGGCGGGGCGGATGAACGCATTCTGGCCTTCCAGCGGCCGGAAGGTTCCGGCAGCCAGACGGCAATGCTGGGCATGGTGATGAAAGACGAAAAAATGGCCGCGTCCCTGCAGGAAGAATTTCATCTGGGCATGGGCGCCATAATTAATGGGGTGGCGGTTTACCGCAACCGGGAAAATGCCATTGGCTATTCCTTCCGCTGGTTTGCCACCGTGCTGCACGCCAGCCCGCAAATAAGCCTGCTGGCCATAAACGGCGTAGAGCCAAACGTAAAAAATATCCGCGGCGGCGCATACCCGCTAACGGGCGACATTGCGGCGGTAACCGCCCGCCCGCTTTCACCGGAAAGCAAAAAACTGCTAAAATGGCTGCAAGGCCCGAAAGGCCAAGCCCTGCTGGAACAGGTGGGCTATGTTGGGCTGGGAAAATAGGCCCGTCACATAAGCGGGCGAATGGGCGGCAAGCAGGCAGGGTAAACTACGGGAAGGGCCATGCACAAATATTCTTACCATCTGGTCGGTTTGCTGTTGCTTCTGGCGATTGCCCCCCTTGGCGTTGCCATACTGGAGGCGTTTTTTCTGCTTTCATACGGCAGGTCAACGTGGTACGCTGTTTGGGGCGGCATTTTTTTGTTCAGTTTTGGGCTTGTGCGCCTTGTTTCCGTCCGCCAGCCGGAAGGTATTTTGGCGCGAGACTGGCCGCTTGTACTGGTTTTTGCGGTATGGGCCGGCCTTTTGTGCGTGATGCTATACAAGGAAGTGTGGAACGGTATGTCCACGCTGCGCTGGGCTGTTGCCCTGTGCGGCTTTTTTTACCTGGCTTTTTATGCCGGTTTCAAGGCCGGGCAGAAAAGGTACTATCAGGCTATTGCCCTGACATTGGCTTTTGCCACGCCGGTTATAACCGTGGCAAGCGCCAGCTTGCTGTGCGATATTTTAAAGAATAATTTAGAATCCCTTAGAATTTCCGGGGTTATTGTCGGGATGCTTGGCTATGCCTTTGGCCGTTTTGTCCGCCTGCCGGACGATTTTGCCCGGCGCTGGTGGCCATGGTTGTTCCCGCCCCTGTTCTGGCTGTTTTGCGGCGGCGCGTTCACGCTTTACAACGGCATACTGTTCATTAATATTATGGAAGTTGGCCTGTGGTTTGTTGTCCCCCCATACTTGCTTTATTATTTGGGTTTTGGGCTGGGTTCATTACAAAAAAAGTGTGTCGGAAAACTGCGCGGGGCGGGCATTTATCTTCTGGCTTTAGCGCTTTTCGCCGTTTTTTTCACATTCGCCGCCTATTCAACCTGGAAGAATAAGACCGAGTTCAGGATAATTGAAACGGTTTGCCCCAGATAGTGTCGCCAAAAAGCGCCTTTTGCTGGTACCATCTAAAAAACTACCCGGTTATATACAGTAGAGGAAAACAGTTATGCGCAAATATTCTTACCATCTGGTCGGGCTGTTATTGTTTATTGTAGTCACCCTGCTGGGGGTTTCCCTGCTTGGCGGTTCCGTATTGCTTACAATGCCTGAATGGGGCTGGGCTGTGCTTTTCGGCGGCGTTTTTTTGCTTGGCTTTGGGCTTGTGCGCCTTGTTTCCGCCCGCCAGCCGGAAGGTTTTTTTGCGCGAGACTGGCCGCTGGTGCTGACTTTTGCGGTATGCGCGGGGTTTTTATGCTGGATGGCCGCATACCTTATTGACCCGGAAACTGAGGATATTATCTTCATTCCTTGGGGCGTTGGGCTGTGTACGTTGCTTTATCTGGTTTTTTACGCGGGCTTCAAGGGTGGGCAAAAGCGTTATTATCAGGCCCTTGCCCTGCCGCTGGCCTTTGCCTTGCCGTTTATTGCCATGGAATGCGCGTCACTGCTGTACTCCATTTTTGGGCCTGATAGCGTGATTCCTTTGGCCGGGTGGGGCTTTGCAGTTGCAGGGCTGCTGGGCTACGCGCTTGGGCGTTTTGCCCGCCTGCCGGAAAGTTTTGCCCCGCGCTGGTGGCCGTGGCTGTTTCCGCCCCTGTTCTGGCTGCTTTGCGGCGGAGCGTTCACGCTTTACAGCGGGAAGCTGTGGGTTGATGTTATGGCTTTGGCCCTGTCGTTTATTGTCCCGCCGTATTTGGCCTGCTATTTGGGTTTTGGGCTGGGTTCCTTCCGGAAGCAGTGCGCCGGGAAGCTGCGCGGGGCGGGCATTTATGTTCTGGCCCTGGCGCTTTGCCTTGGGTTTTTCCTGTTTGCCTTTAGTTCAACCGCGAATAACCCGGCTTATTTTTTCGATAGCCAGGCGTTGGAAAAACCGCTGGAAAATCCGCTTGAAAAACCGGTTAGGGGCGACAACCAGAACGCTTTACGCTTGAAAATGCCATAAGACAAATCCTTGCTGCGCAACTCACTCATTTCAAGCGCAAATTTAGGGCATTGCGTTAAATCACAGCGGCAGGCGCAAGGTTGCCGTAAGGCCGCAACCGCTTGCTTCCGGGGCGCCTGTCTCTGGGTCGCCTGTCTCCGGGCCGCATTTTTTTTGGCCGCATTTTTCCGGATATCCTGCTTCCGCGCGGTTTTGCAGCGTAATTTCCCCGTTGTGCAGGTGCATTACCTCGCGCACAAAGGGCAGGCCAAGGCCACTGCTTTTTTTGCCGCTTTGCGGGCGGGCAAGGGAATAGAATTTGTCAAACACCTTTGACAGGGCAAAATCCGGTATGCCGCTGCCCTGGTCTGTTACGGAAATTTCCAGCCAGTGGCCGTTTTTGTGGGCTTGCAGGGTTATTTTACCGCCGGGGGGTGAAAAATCAATGGCATTGCCTATCAGGTTGCCAAGGGCTTGCCCCAGCAACAGCTCATCCGCCTTGAAGGCTGTATTTTCCGGGGCCTGCGCCACAAGTTGCAGGCCCATTTTTTTGGCCTGCCCGGTAAAGTTTTGGGCCACTTTCAGCAAAAAGTCTTTGGCGTGCAAGGGGCTTTCTTGTATCGACCGCACGTTTTCCAGGCGGGAAAGTTGCAGCATGCGGTCAATAAGGCTTTGCATGCGTTCAACATCCGCGTCAATGTTGTCCAAAAACTTTTCCGCCGGGCTGTTTTTTCTTTCACCCGCTTCGCTTTTCATTTCATTTCCGCCGCTTATTTCATCACGCAAAATTTCTGCCGCGCCCTTGATTCCGGTAAGCGGGCTTTTCATTTCATGCGTAAGGGCGCGAACATAATCTTCAATGTAATTTTTTCCTTCCAGTTCGGCCCGCATTTCACCCAGGGCGTTGGCCAGTTCCCCAAGTTCTGAACGCCCAAAATGCGGCGGGCGGGCGTCCTTCCCGGCCCTTACATCCTGCACATAGCGCAGCAGGCCGCGCAAGGGGCGGTTTATCCAGAAGGAAACGGCCACCCCCAGCGCCAGCGCCCCCAAAGCGGCCAGCATCAGGCTGGAAAACAGCTTTTTCCGGGCAATGGCAATAAAAAGAGAAACGCTGTCCTGCGGCTTGCCCACCGTAACCACCCCGGCCAGCCCGCCCTGCCGGATGATGGGCGCGGCAACGTAAATGACCGATGACGTTGGGTCGCTTGGCTTAAGCCGGGTGGAACGCGCCCCATACTGCCCGCGCAAGGTCAAATGCACATCGCGCCAGCGGGAAAAATCCGCCCCTGGCGCGTTGCGGCCGCTGGAATCATAAAGCAGCTTGCCGTCCGCGTCTGTAACATAGACCTCTATATCCACCTTGCGCTTTAATGAACCGTAAATCTGCGCGTTCAGGTGCCGGGCCTGCACCGCCAGCATGGCTTCTTGCAGCACGCCGGTATCAAGGGTTTCACGCAGTACGGCGGGGTTCAGGCCCGGGGCGTTTTGGCCTGGCTGCCCATTCATCCCGCCCATTTCGTTCAGGCCGCCCGTTTCGTTCAGGCCGGCCAGCATGGCGGCCAGCAGCTCCGCGCAGTCCACCGTGCTTTCTTCAACCGCTTCCAGATAACGGGGGCGTATGTCCTGTGAGACCAGCGTGACCACAAAGGCGAAGGCCGCGCCCAAAATAAGCAGGTAGCCCAAAATTATGCGCAGGCGCAGGCTCATGGCTACAGCACCTCTTCATTCAGGGCGTAACCGGCCCCGCGCCGGGTGATGAAGGGATCCGGTTCCGGCTCTATGGCCCGGAACTTGGCGCGTAAGGACTTGATGTGCGTATCCACTGTGCGGTCAAGGCTGGGGCTGTCGCTGTCCCACACCTGCTGCATCAGGGCCTCGCGGGTATGAACCTGCCCCGGCACAGCGGCCAGCAGGGCCAGCAGGCGAAATTCATAACGGGTAAGTTCCAGTTCCCGCCCCAGGTAAAAGGCCCGCATTCCGGCCCGGTCTATGCGCAGGCGGGGAGGGCGCGCATGGCCGGGATATGCATGGCCGGGATATGAATGGGCCGGGTGCGAAAGGCCGGGCCGCGCCTGATCCGGAATCCCGCTGCCGGGCAGAGCGTTTGGCCCGTGCGTGTTTGGCCCGCCTGGCCCGCCTTCCGCGCGTGGGCCGCCCCCGGCCTGACCCCGGCGCAGCACGCTTTTTACGCGGGCCACCAGTTCCCTTGGCGAAAAGGGCTTGGTAATGTAGTCATCCCCGCCAATCTCCAGCCCCACGATCTTGTCTATTTCATCAGCGCGGGCCGTCAAAAAAATTACCGGCAGGGCGGATGCGCGGCGCAGGGCCTTGCACAGCTCAAACCCGTTCAAATCCGGCAGGCCCACGTCAAGCACAAGCAGGTCATAATCGCCGCTTTGGGCCAGTTCCAGCCCCGGCAGGCCGCGTGCGCACCAGGCCGTGGCGTAACCTTCCCTTTCCAGCGAATGCACAAGGGTGTCGGCAATGGATTGTTCATCTTCAATAATCAGGATTTTGCGCATGGGTTTCCCATAATTTTTGTTGTTGGGCGAATTTACCCTGAAATTTGCCCGTTCGCAAGCCCGCCATATTTTTATGGCAGCCATAAACGGCCTGGGGCGCGGTTTTGCTGGCTTTTGTGAAATGTATGTGAAGTGACGCGTGCCCACGGTGAAGCGGGGGTGAAGCGTGCGTGAAGCCGGGATGAATTGGGCGTGAATATTGCGCGTTAAGCTTTTTTTGCCTGCCGGACGTTGTTAGAGCTGTTTCAAACAAACCCGTAAAGGAGAAAACTTATGCGTGACACAGTAAAAAGCTTTAGTAACAAAATTGGGGAAAGCGCCCTTTTACGCTTTGCCCTGGTGGGTTTTATGATTCTGCTTTTGCAAATTCCCCTTGAAATGGTGGACAGCCTGACCTATGAACGCGCCGATCAGGAATCTGAGGCCAGAAGCAGGGTAGCCGCCGCCTGGGGCGGCCCCCAGACTGTAAAAGGCCCGCTGCTGGTGGTGCCGTATAGTGTTGCGCGTTGGCGCACGGATTGGGAAAAAGATAAAAAGGGCAAGGCGGTTGAAGTGCAGTACAAACTGCCTTCAGAAACCCGCTTGCGGGTGTTCCTGCCAAAAGACCTGGAAATAAAAGGGGAAATAAAAACAGAAGAGCGTTATTACGGCATTTATACCCGCGTTGTCTATTATGCCCCGTTAAGCCTTGACGGTTACTTCAGCCTGCCGCAACCGGCAGATTTCGGCTGCGGTGAAGATGCCCCGGAAGAAATTTTTTGGGACAAGGCCTGGATCAGCATAGGCATATCCGATTTGCCCGGCGTTAAAAAAGCCGATCTTGCCCTGAACGGGCAAAAGCTTGTCGCCCGGCCCGGCACAGAGGCCGACGCCATTCTCGCTTCCGGCCTGCACGCCATTGCCCCGCTTGACCCGCAAAAAAAGGAGCAGTCTTTTTCCGTGCAGCTTGGTTTGAACGGCAGCGCTGCCATTTATTTTGCCCCGGTGGGAGAAGCCAACCGCATAAGCCTGCACGGGGCCTGGCCCGCGCCCGGTTTTGGGGGCAGCTTTTTGCCGCGGGAACGCGCAATCGCTGACGACGGCTTCAGCGCCAAATGGGAAATATCCAACCTGGCCCGGCCTTACCCGCAGTTTGGCCCGCTTGAGGTCAAGGCCTTCCCCGGCCTTCATAACAGCGCGCCAGACTATACCGCGGCGCTTGCCATAGTGGAGCCGGTTTCCCTGTATAGAGTGCTTGAACGGGCCATGAACCACGGTATTTTGTTCATAACCCTCACCTTTGCCGCCTTTTTTGTTTTTGAACTTGTGCGCAAGGCCCGCTTGCATCTGGCGCAATACTTTTTGGTAGGCCTTTCTATGGTGGTATTTTACCTGACCCTGCTTTCCCTTTCCGAACATGTGGCCTTTGCGCTGTCTTTTGCGGCGGCATCAAGCATAACCATAGGCATGATAGCCTGTTACATTGGCGCGGCCTTGCGCAGCTTCAAAAGCGGGCTGGGCATGGCCGGTCTGCTGGGCTTGCTTTACGCCAGCCTCTATGCCCTGCTGCATTTGGAAGATATGGCCCTGTTGTTGGGCACCGGGCTGGTGCTGCTGGCCGTGGGGGCCTTGATGTTTGCCACCCGCAAGCTGCCGGTGCGCAGCTTGCAGCCCGCGGAAAAAGAAGAAAATATCCTTACGGAGGAAGAGGAAAACGTGGTATAATTTAATAGGTTGTTATTTATACTAAAACTGCGTTGATTTTTTGAGCGGCCCTTTTTACCCCGTTTTGCCAACCCGCATATCGGAGTAAAACGGGCCGTTATTATTGTTTTTGTGAGAAAGCCTATCTAACTGCGCCGGTTTTGGGCGTTTGTTGACAGTGAACTGCATAGGGGGTAATCTTTAATACTCTCCATTATGCCCACGTACCTAATTCAAAGGAATTAACCATGAAAATTAAGATGTTGCTCTTTATGTTGTTTGCCATTTTCGCCCTGCCGCTTTCCGGCCTGGCCGATGTTGATGCCAAGGTTACGCTTGAAGCGCCCTTCAAATACCCGGCGGTAGATGCGCCGGAAAGCAAGGATACCGCATGGTTCAAGTACCTTGATGAAAAAAAGATGATTGAATGGCGGCACTGGCTGCACCAGCACCCGGAACTTTCTTTTCAGGAAAAGCAGACCAGCGAATTTGTGGTTAATGAACTGAAAAAGTTTGGCAATATAGAAATTTTGCGCCCTACGGAAACCGGCGTGGTGGGCGTGCTGAAGGGCGGCAAGCCCGGCCCGGTGGTGGCCCTGCGGGCAGACATGGACGCCCTGCCGCTGGATGAAGAGGCCGATGTGCCCTTCAAGTCACAAACCAAGGGCGTATTCCACGCTTGCGGGCATGACGTTCATACAGCCATGCTGCTTGGCGCGGCCGGCGCCCTTTCCAAAATGCAGGGTGAACTGCATGGCACCGTGAAGTTTATCTTCCAACCGGCGGAGGAAGCGGGCCGCGTGGACAGCAACGGCAAAACCGTAAGCGGCGCTACTGAGCTGGTGCGCAGCGGCGTGCTGAACGATGTGAACATGTTTATGGGCGAGCATGTTGTGCCCTTTATCCCCACAAACATGGTGGCCTCGCGGCGCGGGGCGGTGACGGCCAGCTATGATGATTATGACATTACCATCACCGGCGTTGGATCCCACGGTTCCACCCCGCACCTTTCCGTTGACCCGGTGATGATAGGCGCGAATATTGTGGTGGAACTTAACCAGATTATTTCCCGCAACATTTCCGCGCAGGATCAGGCCGTTATAAGCACCTGCATCTTCCAGGCCGGCACCGCGCCCAACATTATACCGCAAACCGCCCGCATTGCCGGCTCCGTACGTTCCTTTACGCCGGAAGTGCGCGCGTTGATTGAAAAACGCATTCGCGCCATTGTGGACGGCCTGTGCGCGGCGCACGGCGCAAGCTACAAGCTGGACTACATTCCGGGGCAGGATTCCGTGGTGAATGATGACGGCTGCCTTGGGCTGGCCCGTGACGCGGCGGAAAAATACCTTGGGGAAGGTTCCTTCATAGAACTGCCCTTTGGCATGGCAAGTGAAGACTTTTTTGAATACCAGTCCATTGCCCCGGTGGTCTTTGTCATTGTGGGCGCGGGCACGGCAGAAGAAGGCTTTGGCGTAATGAACCACAACCCCGGCTTTAAAGCCAGTGACCAATCGCTTATGACAGGGGCCAAACTTTATGTGGGCTTTGTTCTTGAAGCCCTGAACAAAAAGTAGCGTGCCTTTTTATGACTTTTCCCTTTTAAGATTGTCGCTTTACGGCGGGCAAAACCCGTCTGCGGCTTTTTGCCTTGCTGTGGGCTGTGGCGCTTTTGACAACCGCGCTGGAACAAAAAATCTCATTGTGCAACGGCCTTCATTGTGCCATGGTCTTTTTTTATGCAAAAAAAGCAGCTGATTATTCCAAATGCAAACTGTTATAGGCAAAGTTTGATAAAATGCAAAAAGACAGGCAAAAACAAAATATTACCCGTAGCCGCGCATTGGCGGCGCGTATGAACAAGCTGTTGAAAACCAACGCCATGCTGTTGCTTTTTTTCGCTTCAGCCGTGGTTGTTTTTATTATTTCCTTTTCCGCCAGCCGGGGTATGCGTTCCACCGTGGCCATGCTGGAAGAAAGCACCCAAAAGCAAATGGCCGCGCTTAGCGAGGCCGCCGCGCTTCTGGTGCCGGCGGAAGCGCTTGAAGGGTTCCTTGCCCCGCAAGATATGCAGCGGCCGGAATACCGGCGGGTAAAGGAAAAGCTGGATAACTTCACCCGGCGTTCGCAGGTAAGGTTCACCTACTACATGCGCCTTGATGGGCAGACAAACATGATGCAGTTTGTGGTGGACAACGTGCTGGACCCGGAAGGCGCTTCCGACGGGCTGGACAGCCCCCAGGTGCAGCGGGAAGCCGGGCCGGATATTGCCCTTTCCGGCCGGACGCATGTTGTGGAACTGGGCAACTATTCCCAGGGCTGGGACGGGCTTTTGACGGCCTGGTCGCCGGTTTACCGGGCAGACGGCACGCTTTCCAACCTGGTGGCCGGGGTAGACATGCAGGATGTTTACCTGAAAAAGGCCATGGACGACATGCACCGCCTGGCTGTTTTGCTTGTGGGTTCAATGCTGATAGCGCTGGTTTCTTGCGCCCTTTGCCTTTATTTTTACCGCCGCCAGGCGCACAACGCGGACTGCGCCAATGAGGCGAAAAGTTCCTTCCTTTCCCGTATGAGCCATGAAATACGCACCCCCATGAACGGCATCATGGGCCTTTGCGGCATGGCCCAGCGCAGTAACGACATAACAAAAATCCGGGAATATCTTGGCAATATAGACACCGCGTCCCAGCATTTGCGCCACCTGGTGGATGACGTGCTGGACATCGCCAAAATAGAATCCGGCAAGGTCTATCTGGAATACATAGACATAAATCTTGAAAACGAGCTTGAACAAATTGAAAAAATTATTCAGCCCCAGTATTACGCCAAAAAACAGAAGTTCACGGCGCGGCTGAACCCGGATATTCCGCCAGACCTTTTGTGCCCGTCCGTGCACTTGCGGCAGGTAATTATAAACCTGCTTTCCAACGCCATAAAATTCACCCCGGAAGGCGGCAACATACGGCTTGAGGCCCGCCTGCTTGAAACAACCGGCAACAAGTGCAATCTGGAATGGCGCGTTAAAGATGACGGCATAGGCATAGACAAGGAAAACAGCAAAAAAATATTTGACGCCTTTGAACAAAGCGACGTAAGCACCACCCGCCAATATGGCGGAACCGGCCTTGGCCTTGCCATTTCCAAACAGCTTGTCAAAATGATGGGGGGCGCCATTCGGGTAGAAAGCGCCCCCGGGCAGGGCAGCGAATTTATTTTCAACATCTGGGCCGAAAAAAGCAGCGCCGCCCCGCAACCCGGCATCAGCAAGGAACAGATGGACGCGCCGCTTGACCTTGCCGGCAAGCATATTCTGCTGGTTGAAGATTCTGAACTTAACCAGATAGTTTGTGAAGACCTGCTGACCAGCCACGGCGCAAGCGTTGCCATTGCGAATAACGGCAAAGCCGGGCTGGACGCCTGGCTGGCCAACCCGGAAAAGTTTGACGCCATTTTGATGGATATTCAAATGCCTGTTATGGACGGCTATGAGGCCACCCGGCAAATACGCGCGGCAGAGGGGGGCAAGGGCCGCGTGCCCATAATAGCCCTTAGCGCCAATGTGTTCATGGAAGATATTGAAAAATGCCTGAAAGCGGGCATGGACGCCCACCTTGGCAAACCCATGGATATTGAAAAAATAAAAGAAGTGTTTCTTCGCCTGCTGGGGTAACGCGGCAGGGCGGTGTTGGCCTTGAAACGAGTTTGGCACGGGTTTAAAAGCGGGTTGGCACGAAATTAGAGGCGGGTTGGCACGGGCTTAAAGGCGTAATTGCATGGCGGATATTGATACCTTGTTCACAAGACTGAAAGCGGATGCCGCCCGCTTGCTGTCCTTTGGGTTTTCTGAAAATGAAACCGGCTATTCATATTCCACCGGCCTGTTTGACTGGCAATTTGAAATGACGGTTACTGTCGCGAAAAGTGGAGAGATATCGGCGGAATTAATCGAAAATTCTTCCCAAGAAAGCTATACCCTTCACCGTGTCGCCGGCGCGGCGGGCGCATTTGTCGGCAGAATCCGGGAAGAGTACGAGCAGACGCTGACCAGGGTTGCCAATGCCTGCTTTGAACCGGACGTGTTTAAAAGCCAGGGCGCAAAACAGGTAATACAGCATATCAAAGAAAAATACCGCGATGAGCCGGAATTTTTATGGAAGCGTTTTCCGGACAACGCAATTTTCCGGCGGCAAGACAATGCTAAATGGTATGCCGCGTTACTGACTGTGCGCAAGGTAAAGTTGGGCCTGGGCAAGGAAGGTTCCATTGAAGTCCTTGATTTGAGGCCATTGCACAATGGCCTTTTTGCTCTTTTACTGCGTCGTGCTTCGTCCCGCGCGAAGGTCATAT
>JAVBMP010000087.1:0-13762 GCA_031552315.1 Desulfovibrionaceae bacterium
CCGTTGCACAATGGCCTTTTTGCCCTTTTACTGCGTCGTGCTTCGTCCCGCGCGAAGGTCATATATGCTTGAATATACTCCCTCCGCACGGAACTCGCACTCCTTGTAAAAGAACAAAAATTCTCATTGTGCAACGGCCTCAATGGCCTCTTTTGTATGCTGCCCGGTTACTTCTTTGGGCTCAGCTCCATGCGCCCGCTACGGGTGTGGCGGTAAAAAATGAACATGGTCACAATAAAGGAAAGGGTGTCGGAAACGGGCAGGCTAAGCCAAATGCCGTTAAGCCCGATAAGCAGCGGGAAAAGCAGAATGCCCGGTATCAAAAAAATCAGCTGCCGGGCCAGGGAAAGAAAAATGGACGTGCTGGCTAGCCCCACGGACTGGAAATAGGCGGTAATAATAATTTGCGCGCCCACCAGCATGAAGGTGGCGGCCCCAATGCGCAGCCCGGTTACGGAAATGGCCAGCAGTTCCGCGTCATCCGTAAACAGCCCGGCCAAAAAACCGGGGAAAAGCTCCGCCCCTATAAAGCTTACAATGCAGACCACAGTAGAGATAATAATGGCGTAGCGCAAGGTTTCACGCACCCTGTCGGCATTGCCCGCCCCGAAGTTATAACCCAAAATGGGCTGCATGCCCTGGGTAAGGCCCACCAAAATCATTACCGTAAGCATAAGCAGGCGGTTTATCACGCCATAAGCGCCAATAGCCAGGTCGCCGCCATAGGCGTACAGGCTTATGTTCACGGCAATAATCACCAGACAGGCGCAAGCGTTCATCAAAAATGGAGAAAGGCCTATGTAGAGCATGGGTTTTGCCACTTCCGGCCGCAGGCGGAAGATGCCGCGCTGGAAGCGCACATTACTGCTTTTGCGGCTGAAGTGAATCAAAAACCCGGCCAGCGCGGCCAACTGGGCCAGCACAGAGGCCAGGGCCGCGCCGCGCATGCCCCAGCCAAAGCCGAAAATGAACAGGGGGGCCAAAATAATATTGACCCCAACGCTAAAGGCAGACATAAGCAAGGAACGCAGGGGATAGCCGGAAGCCCGCGTAAGGTGGCTAAAGCTTAGCATTACGCAAAAAGTGGGTGTGCCGTAATACATTATGCGCATAAAATCGGCGGCATAGGGCAGGGTGGCATCACTTGCGCCAAAAAGGCGCAGCACCGGCTCCAGCGTAAGCAGGCCCACAACGGTCAGGCTTATGCCAAAAACCAGGCTTAAAATCAAAACCTGGCCCAGCACCATAGAGGCATTGCGCTGATTTTTGCGGCCCAGTTCAATAGAACACACCGTGGCCCCGCCTATGGCAACCATCAAACAAACCGCCAAAACAAGGTTAAGCAGCGGAAAGGTGACGGCAACGCCGGAAATGCCCAGCGCCCCAACCCCATGCCCAATAAAGATGCTGTCTATGATGTTGTACAAAGAAACAAGGGTCATACCGGCAATGGCCGGCAGGGAATAATCGCGCAACAGCGTGCCAATGGGCTTTGTGCCCAGGGCTTTTATAGAATCCGACACGTTTTGTCCTTATATTTAAGCGTGTTAATTGTAGAATGCTTTAGCTGTTAATTGTAACACAGCACGCACGGGCTCAACAAGTGTTTCTTTGTGGCAAAAAAATAATGCGGCAAGCGGTAAAAATGAAAATTTTGCGCTTGCGCAAAAGAGCGCGAACAGATACTTGACCTTTGTCACAACTGCGCATAAAATTTGCGACTGAACTTTATATGCGGGTTGGCAATTTCATTCCGGCGGGTACTGGTTACCGGCGGATTGATTTTTTGTGGTTTTCAAGCAACAGCAACAGGCGGCAAGGCATAATGGATTTAAGGCAGGCCCTGGCGGCTAAAAAAGATGCGGTATCCGCCCGCTGGGTGGAAATGGTGCACAAGGGCTACCCCTTTGCCACTGTGGGCTTTTTGCGCACGCAGGCCAACCCCTTTGTAAACCCGGTGGGGCACAGAACAAAGGAAGCCGCAGACGCAATTATGCCCGTTCTTCTGGCAACGGAAAAAGATGTGCCCGCCCTGTTGCCCGCGCTGGATGAAGCGCTTGAAGAATTTATGCGGGTGCGTTCCATACAGGAAATAAGCCCGGAAGAAGCCGTGGGCGTAATTGACGGCCTGAAAAACGTATTGCGTGCAGAACTGGCCCCAGAGCTGGAAAAATATAATCTTTATAAAGAATTGCTTGATATTGAACTGCGGGTGGACGCGATTGGCCTTATGGCCTTTGGCATCTATACCCGGTGCCGGGAAAAAATTTACGCCATGCGCGTTGAAGAAGTAAAACGCGCCAATTCACAGGTAATACGCCGGGCGGAACGCATTATCGCCCGCGCGGCAGCCGCCGGAACCGGGGCAGAAGCCGGAACGGAAAACGAAGAATGAGGCTATTGCACAATGAGAATTTTTGTTCTTTTACAAGGAGTGCGAGTTCCGTGCGGAGGGAGTATATTCAAGCATATATGACCTTCGCGCGGGATGAAGCACAACGCAGTAAAAGGGCAAAAAGGCCATTGCGCAACAGTCTCGAATAATATTCCAACATAAATTTCATGTGTTCACAGTGAGGCATTGCCTTTAATTCTTCAAGCGAGGTACGGTATGATTTTTTCATTACTGGCGGTCATTGCGATTAGCTGTATAGGCTGGTTCGGGGCTACCATGCTGGGCCTTCAGTACCCGTTGGCGGTGGTTTTGCCGCTGGCGGCGCTGCTGGTTTTTGTGGCCGGCTTTGTCTGGCGCGTGGTGGGCTGGGCCAAACGCCCGGTGCCCTTCAAAATTCCAACGGTTGGCGGGCAGCAACGGTCTTTGGACTGGGTCAAGCCTTCCCGGCTGGATTCCCCTTACACCACTGCGGGCGTAATAGGGCGCATGGCGCTTGAAGTGCTTTGCTTCCGTTCCCTGTTCCGCAACACGTCGGCGGAACTTAAGGTGGACGCGAAGGGCGAACCCAAGGTAACCTACTGGTCAGCCAAGTGGCTGTGGGGCTTTGCCCTGCTGTTCCATTACTGTTTTTTGGTTATCATTATCCGCCACTTCCGCTTTTTCCTTGACCCGGTGCCGGTGTGCCTGCAGGTTGTGGAATGGCTGGACGGCTTTTTGCAAATCGGCGCGCCGCGTTTTTACCTTACCGATGCCGCCATTCTGGCCGCGCTTACCTTCCTTTTGGGGCGCCGCATGTTCAGCAAAAAAGTCAATTACATTTCCCTTGCGGCGGACTACTTCCCGCTTTTCCTTCTGCTTGCCATAGTGGGCAGCGGCATTTGCATGCGTTATATTGAAAAGACCGATATAGACGCTGTAAAGGCCTTTACCATGGGCCTTGTAACGCTTAGCCCGGTAAGCCCGGCGGGCCTTTCTCCCATTTTTGTCATGCACCTGGTGCTGGTTAGCGCCCTGCTTATTTACTTCCCATTCAGCAAACTTATGCACATGGGGGGTGTTTTCCTTTCCCCGACGCGCAACATGGCCAACAACTCGCGTGCCGTGCGCCACGTAAACCCCTGGAACCCGCCCAAGAAGTTCCGCACCTACGCGGAATATGAAGACGACTTCAGAGACCTTATGGCTGAAGCGGGCCTTCCCCTTGAAAAAGAACCTGAAGAAGCCGCGAGTTAAGGAGCAGCCATGTCAAAATTGATTAAAGCGGCCGATTTGGCCCGCAGCATAAACTACAATTTCCCCACCGCCGGGTGGATGAACTACAAGCCGGAATTTAAACCCGGCAGCTATTGCTACCCGGCCAAAGTGGACACCATGAAAAACCTGCACATGCCCAACCCGCATGAGTGGGCGCCGGAAAATGAAGACTGGAACCTGCCGGAAAACTGGGAAGAAATTATTTATACGGCCTTTAAAGACCGCCTTTCCAAGTACCGGTCACTCCAGATTTTTATGGATACCTGCGTGCGTTGCGGCGCTTGCGCCGACAAATGCCACTTTTTCATCGGCACCGGAGACCCCAAAAACATGCCGGTTTTGCGCGCGGAACTTTTGCGTTCCGTCTACCGCAAAGACTTCACCATGGTGGGCAAACTCCTGGGCAAAGTGGCCGGGGCCAGAAAGCTGGATAAAGACGTTATAAAGGAATGGTTCTACTATTTCTATCAGTGTACGGAATGCCGCCGCTGTTCGCTTTTTTGCCCCTACGGCATAGACACGGCGGAAATAACCATGATAGCGCGTGAGCTGCTGCATGAACTGGGCCTTGGCCTGCACTGGATCATGGACCCGGTGAACAACTGTAACCGCACCGGCAACCACCTGGGCATTCAGCCGCACGCCTTCAAGGAAATTGTGGAATTTTTGTGTGATGATATTGAAACCATCACCGGCATCCGCATTAACCCGCCCTTTAATGAAAAGGGCCATGAAGTGCTCTTTATTACCCCGTCCGGCGACGTGTTCGCCGACCCGGGCATTTACACCTTCATGGGTTACCTCATGCTCTTCCATGAAATAGGGCTTGATTACACCCTTTCCACCTATGCGTCTGAAGGCGGCAACTTCGGTTCCTTCACCTCCGCCGATATGATGAAAAAGCTGAACGCCAAGATGTACGCGGAAGCGGAACGCCTTGGTTCCAAATGGATTTTGGGCGGTGAATGCGGCCACATGTGGCGCGTTGTTCACCAGTATATGGAAACCATGAACGGCCCCACCCCGGCCTGCATGGAAACCCCCAGAAACCCCATTACCGGCACGGTGTTCCACCACGCGGCAGCCACCAAAATGGTGCACATTACCGAATTTACGGCAGACCTTATAAAGCACAACAAGCTTAACCTTGACCCGAGCCGTAACGACCATTTGAACGTAACCTTCCACGATTCCTGCAACCCGGCCCGCGGCATGGGGCTGCTGGATGAACCGCGCTACGTCATACAGTCTGTGTGCAACAACTTTGTGGAAATGCCGGAAAACACCATTCGGGAACAAACCTTCTGCTGCGGCGCGGGTTCCGGCCTGAATACCGAAGAAATAATGGAACTGCGCATGCGCGGCGCCCTGCCGCGCGGCAACGCCCTGCGCCATGTGCAGAAAAAGCACGGGGTAAACACCCTGGCCTGCATTTGCGCCATAGACCGCGCCACCCTGCCGCCCCTGGCCGATTACTGGGCCCCCGGCGTAACGGTTTACGGCACGCATGAGCTTGTGGCCAACGCCCTTGTTATGAAGGGCGAGCAAAAGCGCACCATGGACTTGCGTCAGGAAGACCTGCCCAATGTGGAAGCCGATGAAGACGACCAGGAAGGAGATGAATAATTATGTATAACTCCAAATATATAATCCTGGGCCTTGTTATCTTTGTGGGGGCGTTTACCTCGCCCTTCTGGATAAACATCTGTTCGCCCAATTATGTGCGCCCGGCTGTGGCCCTGCCCACAGATAGCAAAGACTGCATTGAAAGCCCGGAGTTTATGCGGGCGGAACATATGCAGCTTTTGAACAACTGGCGTGACCAGGCCCTGCGCGAAGGCAAAAGGGAATATGTGGCCTCCAACGGTAAAAAGTGGGACATAAACCTGCAAAATACCTGCATGAGCTGCCACACCAACTACGACGATTTCTGCAAAAAGTGCCACGACACCAACAGCGTGAACCCTTATTGCTGGGACTGCCATGTTAAGCCCGGGGGTATTCAATGAGACAGAGCAGACGTGATTTCATCAAAATAGCCGGCATTTCCGTTGCCGGGCTTGCCGGGCTGGTTTCCGGCTGCAGCCAGGACGCCCCCGGTTCCGAATACCGCCAGGCTGAAAAGGAATTGCAGGGCAAGCGCTGGGGCATGGTTATAGATACCCGCCGCTTCAAAAGCATAAACGACTTCCAGCGGGTTATAGACGCCTGCCACAAGCCGCACAACGTGCCGCATATCAAGGAATCCAACCAGGACGTGAAGTGGATTTGGAAAGATACCTATGAGCACGCCTTCCCGGAACAGTCTGTGAAAATGAATTCCGAAGAAGCGGAAAAGCGCGGCTACCTGCTGCTTTGCAACCACTGCGACAACCCGGCCTGTGTGCGGGTGTGCCCCACCGGCGCCACCTTCAAGCGGGAAGACGGCATTGTGGTTATGGACTACCACCGCTGCATAGGCTGCCGCTTCTGTATGGCCGGTTGCCCCTACGGCGCGCGCAGCTTCAACTTTTCCAACCCGGAAAAGTTCCTTACGGAAATCAACCCGCGTTTCCCGCGCCGTATGCAGGGCGTGGTGGAAAAGTGCACCTTCTGTTCAGAAAAACTTGCCAAAGGTGAAATGCCTTACTGCGCAAGCGCTTCCAACGGGGCCATTATTTTTGGCGACCTTGCTGACCCGGAATCTGAAGTTTCCAAAGCCATCAAGGCCAATTTCACCCTTATCCGCAAGCCGGACGCCGGAACAAAACCCAGCGTCTACTATATTGTTTAGGAGGCTGCCATGTTAGAACGCGTATTAAAAGGCTCCCCTGCCTTCTACATTTGGCTTGCCTTTTTGGGCAGCATAATAGGCCTGGGGTTTGTGGCCTACCTTTTCCAGTGGAATATGGGCCTTTCCGTCACCGGGCTTTCACGTGACGTTTCCTGGGGCCTGTACATCGCCCAGTTTACCTACTTTGTCGGCGTGGCGGCGGGCGCGGTTATGCTTGTGCTGCCCACCTACTTCCACCATTACAAAGAATTCAAAAAAATGATAATCCTCGGCGAATTTATGGCCATTGCCGCGGTTATTATGTGCATGCTCTTCATTTTTGTGGACTTGGGCCAGCCCACCCGCGTAATGAACGTTATTTTGCACCCCACGCCAAATTCCGTTATGTTTTGGGACATGCTGGTGCTTTCCGGCTACCTGGTGCTTAACCTGGTTATAGGCTGGGTAACGCTGGAAGCGGAACGCCATGACAATGAACCGCCCAAATGGATTAAGCCCCTGATCTATCTTTCCGTCTTCTGGGCCTTTTCCATCCATACCGTAACCGGCTTTTTGTATGCCGGTTTGCCGGGCCGCCACTACTGGCTTACCGCTGTTATGGCCCCGCGCTTTTTGGCTTCCGCCTTCTGTTCCGGCCCGGCCATTCTGCTTCTGCTCTCGCTGGTGCTGAAAAAGTTCACCAAATTTGACGTGGGTGAAAGCGCCATAAAAGGCCTTACCAAAATCATTACCTACGCCATGGGCATAAATATCTTCCTGTACCTTATGGAAATATTCACCGCCTTTTACAGCGGCATACCCGGCCACCAGCACCCCATCGTGTTCCTTTTTGCCGGGCACGGCGGGCACAGCTACTGGATTAACGGCTGGATGTGGACAGCGGCCATCTTTGGCGTGCTCTCCTTCCTGCTGCTGCTGAATCCCTCTACCCGCGACAACCTGAAGCTGCTGCCCTTCACGCTTATCATGCTGGTAATAGCCAGCTGGATAGACAAGAGCCTGGGCCTGCTGATAGGCGGCCTTACCCCCAACCCGTTTGAGGATATTACGGTCTACACCCCGTCCATTGCCGAAATCCTGATCGTGCTTGCGGTATACGGCATAGGGCTGACCATACTCTCTGTGTTGTGGAAGATCGCGCTGGATGTGAAAAAGGAATCCGGGCACTTTTAATCAGAGGCCATTGCGCAAGGGCCTCAATTAAGAATAATGCCTCCGGCGGGCAGGGCGCTGCCCTGCACCCGCGCGGGGAATGATTCCCCGCGACCCCCATACTCAATAATCAAGCGCGCCCCCTGCGAATTTCGCAGGGGGCGCGCTTGATTATTGGGCTGGATTGGTAGTGTCCAGAATTTTTCGCACATTTGGTAGCCGGTCTTTGGTCAGATTCTGGGCTGGCCCAGTGACTGGCGTGCCCCTTGCGAACTGCAATCCGGCCAAATAGCCAGTGCGCCCCCAGCGAGTATTCGCTGGGGGCGCACTGGTTATTTGGCTATGAGGGGTCGCGGGGGATTATCCCCCGCGCGGGTTCCATCCAGATACCAGGGGGCAGCGCCCTTGGTCGCCGAAGGCATTCATTTTAACATCTTAATCAAAATCAACCAGCAGCGGGTCGGCTTCAAGCACTTCAAGGAACTTGTCTTCGCGTTCACGCTGGTTGGGCACCACTATTTCCGAGTTCACGTATTCGCGGTAGCCGGTGCCGGCCGGGATAAGGCGGCCCACAATGACGTTTTCCTTCAGGCCGCGCAGGTAGTCGGACTTGCCTTTCAGGGCCGCTTCGGTAAGCACCTTGGTGGTTTCCTGGAAGGCTGCGGCGGAAATGAAGGAAGATGTGGTCAGTGACGCCTGGGTTATGCCCAGCACCAGGGGTTCCGCCGTGGCGGGGGTGCCGCCTTCGCCTATAATCTTGTTGTTTTCATTCTTGAATTCCTGCTTGTCCACCTGTTCACCGGCCAGGAAGCTGGTGGTGCCCGGGTCAAGCACGGTCAGCTTCTTCAGCATTTGGCGCACAATGACTTCAATGTGCTTGTCGTCTATTGTAACGCCCTGGAAGCGGTAAACGTCCTGAATTTCATCCACCAGGTAGTTGGCAAGGAATTTTTCACCTTTGGTGCGCAAAATGTCGTGCAGTTCCGGGTGGCCTTCGGTAAGGAGTTCGCCGGCTTCCACAAAGTCACCGTCTGTTACGGTAATGTGGCGGCCCTTGGGCACCAGGTATTCCTTGGCGTCGCCCACTTCCGGGGTAACCATGATCTTGCGCTTGCCTTTGGTTTCCCCGGCAAAGGAGATAGTGCCGTCAATTTCAGAAACCAGGGCCATGTCTTTGGGTTTGCGCACTTCAAAAAGTTCCGCCACGCGGGGAAGACCGCCCACGATGTCTTTGGTTTTTGAAGATTCACGCGGTTTACGGGCCATAATGTCGCCCGCGCTTACCTGCTGGCCGTCTTTAACCATCAAAAGCGCCCCAACGGGCAGCTGGTAGGTGGCAAGGATTTGGCTATCGGGGCGGAACTTCACATTGCCCTTTTCATCGCACACGGAAACCGCCGGGCGGAGGTTGGTGGTGCGGTATTCGATAATGGATTGCGAAGACATGTGAGTGGCTTCGTCAATTTTTTCCTGTACGGTTTTGCCTTCAATGATGTCTGTGAATTTGATTATACCATCAACTTCAGACACAAAGGGTTCGTTGAACGGGTCCCATTCCGCCAGCAGGTCGCCTTTTTTGATTTCCTGCCCTTCAGAGATGGAAAGCTTTGAACCGTTGGGCAGCATGTACTTTTCACGTTCACGGCCCTGTTCATCCACAATGCTTATCTGGCCGCTTTTGCCAAGCACCATAAGCTGCCCGTCGCGGTTGCGCACCGCTTTTACGCGGGAGAAAATGGCGTTACCGGAATGCAGGGCGGATATGTTTGAACGTTCAATTTCACGCGAGGCCGTACCGCCTATGTGGAAGGTACGCATGGTAAGCTGGGTGCCCGGTTCGCCAATGGACTGGGCGGCGATAATGCCCACGGTTTCCCCAATGTTTACCAGGTGCCCGCGCGCCAGGTCGCGGCCATAGCAGTAGGCGCAAAGCCCGCGTTCAGACTGGCAGGTAAGGGCAGAACGGATGGTTACGGAAGCCACGCCCGCCTGGTCAAGGTGCTTGGCCACGTTTTCATCTATCATGGTATTGGCAGGGTACAGCAGTTCCAGCGTTTCCGGGTGGTAAACGGCGTAAAGGAGCGTGCGGCCCACAATACGTTCCGCCAGGCGCAGTTTGATGTCGCCGCCTTTCATCAGGTGGGTCATTTCAATGCCGTCAACGGTGCCGCAGTCCTGTTCACTGATGATAACGTCCTGCACAACGTCAACCAGGCGGCGGGTAAGGTAACCGGAGTTCGCGGTTTTAAGCGCGGTATCCGCCAGGCCTTTACGGGCGCCGTGGGTGGAGTTGAAGTACTGCAACACGTCCAGCCCTTCACGGAAGCAGGAGGTGATTGGCGTTTCAATAATTTCACCGGAAGGTTTGGCCATAAGGCCGCGCATGCCGGCAAGCTGGCGCATCTGATCCTGGTTGCCTCTGGCGCCGGAGGTAGACATCATGTAGATCGGGTTGAAGGACTGGTTTTGTTTTATTTCGCCGGTCTTCGGGTTTACCACGTCGTCATAGGATATCTGCTTGATCATTTCAGCGGAAACATCCTGCGTGGCCTTTGTCCAGACGTCTACAACCTTGTTGTATTTTTCCGTGCGGGTAATGATACCATCGCGGTACTGGCGTTCAATATCATCCACTTCCCTCTGGGAATTTTCCAGAATGGTCTTTTTCGCGGGCGGGATTTTAAGGTCTTTAACCCCAATGGTAACCCCGGCGCGGGTGGCGTATTCATAGCCAATATCTTTCAAGCGGTCGCAGAGAATAACGGTGGATTTGCTGCCGGTTTCCCGGTAGGCATGGCCCACCAGGCGGGCGATGTTCTTTTTGGTAAGCACGCAGTTTACCATGTCAAAGCCAATGCCTTTGGGCAGCATTTCATTCACTATTACGCGGCCGGCAGTGGTTTCCACCGGCTTTTCGCCATCTTGCATGCGCACTTTTATTTTGGCGTGCAAAGAAAGCTGCTTGGCGTCATAGGCCGCTATAACTTCCCACGGGGCGCAGAATATCTTGCCTTCGCCCTGTTCAAAGTCACGTTCCACGGTCATGTAGTACAGGCCAAGCACTATGTCCTGGCTGGGCACAATAACCGGGGAACCGTTGGCCGGGGAAAGGATGTTGTTGGTGCTCATCATCAGCACGCGGCATTCCACCTGGGCTTCAACGGAAAGGGGCAAGTGAACGGCCATCTGGTCACCGTCAAAGTCCGCGTTGTAGGCGGAGCACACCAGCGGGTGAAGCTGAATGGCCTTGCCTTCAACCAGCAGCGGTTCAAAAGACTGAATGCCCAAACGGTGCAGGGTGGGGGCGCGGTTGAGCATGATGGGGTATTCGCGCACCACGTCTTCCAAAATATCCCACACTACCAGTTCTTCGCGTTCCACCATTTTTTTGGCGCTTTTGATGGTGGAGGCCAAGCCCCTTTCTTCCAGCTTGGAATAGATGAAGGGCTTGAACA
The DNA here is from genome assembly GCA_031552315.1 of Desulfovibrionaceae bacterium. Classification (GTDB taxonomy): domain Bacteria; phylum Desulfobacterota; class Desulfovibrionia; order Desulfovibrionales; family Desulfovibrionaceae; genus JAVBMP01. The sequence continues at coordinate 11,030 of JAVBMP010000087.1, forward strand.
GTTCCAGCGCCATCTTTTTGGGCAGGCCGCACTGGTGCAGCTTCAGCTTGGGGCCGACCACGATAACGGAACGGCCGGAATAGTCCACGCGTTTACCCAAAAGGTTTTGGCGGAAGCGCCCCTGCTTGCCCTTGATCATGTCGGAAAGCGATTTCAAGGGGCGGCCGTTGGTGCCGGTAATGGCGCGGCCACGGCGGCCGTTGTCGAACAAGGCATCCACCGCTTCTTGCAACATGCGCTTTTCGTTGCGGATAATGATATCCGGCGCGCCCAGTTCCATAAGGCGCTTCAGGCGGTTGTTGCGGTTTATCACGCGGCGGTACAGGTCGTTCAGGTCTGAAGTGGCGAAGCGCCCGCCGTCAAGCGGCACCAGGGGGCGCAGTTCGGGCGGGATAATGGGCACCACTTCAAGGATCATCCATTCCGGCTTGTTGCCGGATTCCAAAAACGCTTCCACTATTTTCAGGCGCTTGGTAAGCTTTTTCTTTTTGGTTTGGGAACGGGTGGATTGAGATTCTTCCCGCAGTTCCACGCGCAGCTTTTCCAGGTTCAGTTCCTCCAGGAGGCTGCGGATAGATTCCGCCCCCATGCCCACGCGGATGGCGTCTTCGCCGTAGTGATCCATAACCTGAAGGAACTGGTCTTCGGAAATTACCTGCATTTTGGCCAGGCTGGTGTTGCCCGGGTCAAGCACTATGTAGGAATCGAAGTACAGCACCTTTTCCAGATCCGCCATGGTCATGTCAAGCAGGGTGCCTATTTTGGAAGGCAGGGTCTTAAGGAACCAGATATGCGCCACCGGCGCGGCCAGTTCAATGTGGCCCATGCGTTCACGCCGCACCTTGGAGGCAATGACTTCAACGCCGCACTTTTCGCAGACAATGCCGCGGTGCTTCATGCGTTTGTATTTGCCGCAGTTGCATTCATAATCCTTTACCGGGCCGAATATTTTGGCGCAGAAAAGGCCGTCACGCTCCGGCTTGAAGGTGCGGTAGTTGATGGTTTCCGGCTTTTTAACCTCACCAAAAGACCATTCGCGAATGCTTTCAGGTGAAGCGATGTTCACCTGAATGGCTTTAAGGTTTTTGCTGTTGGCTACTGTGTTGGCAGCCCCTCTGACTGTAAAGAGATCGTCCAGGGTCATATATTTTACTCCTCACTTACCGGTGAGTTACTGAAGCCCTGATTGCGGCGGGGCTTTTTCTTTACTTCTTCCTGATGCAGGGTGACGTTAAGGCCCAGAGACATCAGTTCCTTGACCAGAACGTTAAAGGATTCCGGCAGGCCTGCTTCAAGGAAGTTGTCTCCCTTGACGATTTTTTCATACATCTTCACGCGCCCGGTCACGTCGTCGGACTTGACGGTAAGGAATTCTTGCAAGAGGTAGGAAGCGCCGTAAGTTTCCAGCGCCCACACTTCCATTTCACCCAAACGCTGACCGCCGAACTGCGCCTTGCCGCCCAGCGGTTGCTGGGTAACCAGAGAGTAGGGGCCGGTGGAACGGGCGTGGATTTTTTCATCTACCAGGTGGTGAAGCTTCAGCATGTACATAACGCCGGTGGTAACGCGGTTGTTGAAGCGTTCACCCGTTCTGCCGTCATACAGCACTGTTTTGCCGTCATTGGGCAGGCCGGCGCGTTCAAGCCAGCCCCATATTTCTTCTTCTGCCGCGCCGTCAAAGACCGGGGTTTTGGTAACAATGCCGTTGCCCAGTTTTTTAACAGCGTTTCTGAAGTCATCATCGTCCAGGCCATCCACCAGGGCGGCGGTGGCTTTGTCGTTGAACACGCTTTTTACTTCATCACGCACTTTGGCAAGCGCCGCGCCGCTTTCCAGCAGGGTGGAAAGCTGGCGGCCCAGTTCACTGGCGGCCCAGCCAAGGTGGGTTTCCATAATCTGGCCTATGTTCATACGGGAAGGCACGCCAAGCGGGTTAAGCACTATGTCTACCGGGCGCCCGTCCGCGAAGAAGGGCATGTCCTCTTGCGGCAGTATGCAGGAAACAACACCCTTGTTACCGTGGCGGCCGGCCATTTTGTCGCCCACGTTCAGCTTACGCTTTACAGCCACATAAACCTTGGCCATTTTGATTACGCCGGGGGGCAGGTCATCGCCTTCGGTCACTTTTTCACGCTTGGCATCATAAATGCCTTTGATGAAGGCCAGGTGCTTGTCGTAGTCGTTCAAAAGGTTGCCAATGGCTTCATTGGTTTCCTTGTTCTTGAACAGCCCGGCGAATTTTTTCACCGGCACTTCGGCCAGCATTTCCGGGGTGGGCACATGGCCGGCCTCGGCCAGCACTTCCTTCTTTTTGCCTATAAGGTTGGCGGCAAGCTGTTTGCCGTCGCATATTTCAATAAGCTTTTCGCGCAGCACGTCGCCCAGCACGCGCACATGGTCGGCTTCCTTGCGGTCAAGGGCTTCCAGTTCCATGGCTTCAATGCTCAAGGTGCGTTCATCTTTTTCACCGGAACGGCGGTTGAAGACCTTTACGTCAATAACCGTGCCTTCAATGCCCGGCGGCACCTTCAGCGAGGTGTTTTTCACATCGCGGGCCTTGTCGCCGAATATGGCGCGCAGCAGTTTTTCTTCCGGCGTAAGCTGGGTTTCACCCTTGGGGGTGATTTTGCCCACCAGAATATCATCCGGCCGCACAGTCGCGCCAATGCGGATTATGCCGCTGGCGTCCAGGTTGCGCAGCATGTCTTCACCCACGTTGGGAATATCGCGGGT